>DASRKU010000153.1:0-7908 GCA_035648815.1 Verrucomicrobiia bacterium
GCATTATGGTTGCAGCCTTGCCGCGCTGGGTGTTTTTGTTATTTCCATCGCCGCAGCGGCCTCCCCTCCCATCGAGATCACCAATGTTCCGCCCTTTGGTTCCTCCGCAGTCCTGGGCGGGCGGGTTGTGGATGCCCTGCCGGCTTCCTACAGAGTTGCCGTTTTCATCTATGTTCCCAGCGCCGGCTGGTGGTCCAAGCCCTATTGCGATCCCCAGTTGACTGTCATCCAGCCGGACGGGAGCTGGACAGCGGACATCACCACCGGCGGCGCAGACGCGTCTGCCACCCGCATCACAGCCCTGCTGGTTGGCGCCAATTACTCCGAGCCTTGCGTCATGGGTCCGGCGGACCTGCCGGCCAGCGTCCTGGCGCAGGCAGTTGCCTCGGCAACCGCTGATCGTATTGATCCAGGCGTCCGATGGATCAGCTTTTCAGGCTATGATTGGTGGGTGAAGGACAGTCCCGGGCTGATTGGGCCGGGGCCAAATTACTTTTCGGACAACACGAATAATGTCTTCGTTGATGATCTGGGCCGGCTCCACATGCACATCACCCTTCGTTCCAATCAGTGGCAGTGTGCCGAGGTGGTGACGAAACGCACTTTCGGCTTTGGCAACTACCGGTTCGAACTGGATTCGCCAGTCAACGACATTGATCCCAATGTCATTCTCGGCCTGTTCACCTGGAGCGACGATCCTGCTTATACCCATCGGGAAATTGACGTCGAATGCGGGCGCTGGACCAATCCCAACGATGTGAACAACGCCCAATTCGTCGTGCAACCCTGGGATTGGACGAACCACCTCGTTCGCTACGCTGTTCCGGCGGATCTGACCAACTCCACCCACTGCTTCATCTGGGAAAGCAACCGCATCAGGTTCGAGGCTCTGCGGGGGCCGTACGTGCCCAATCCCCCCGCAACCAACTTTATTGGCGCCTCGATCTTTAATCGCGCCGCAGAGGTGCCGCAGACGGGCGACGAAAATGTCCGCATCAATCTCTGGCTCTACAATGGCGCCGCGCCGGCCGACAACAGCGAAGCGGAATTCATCGTGAAAAGCTTTCAGTTCGTCCCGCTTGGCCAGCCGCTCCCGGCGGTTCTGCTCTCGCCGCGCTATTCAAATGGGTATTTGTCCTTCAACGTCAGCGGCCAAAGCGATTGGCGCTACGAAGTGCAAAGTTCAACCAACTGCTCCGACTGGCAAACCCTGGACACCCTCCTTGCCACAAACAACCTCATGTCTTTCACCGCCAGCAATGGACCCGGCGGCCCGGTTCGCTTTTACCGGCTCTTAACTTTGCCTTGAAGAAGTCCCTGCGGTAGCGCTGCCCATCCTCTCCCGGTAGGGCTGCGCTGCGCGCAGCCGGACGCACGCAGTTCGCCCCTGCCGGAGTGCGGACGGCTCGTCCCCACAAGGTATTTGAAATTTCCAATTTGAAATTTGAGATTTCAGATATATCCATCACCGCGGCGAAGGACAACGCGAAGCGTGTGGAGTGCGTCCGGTTTACCGGCGCTTTGGATTGGACCTTCTCGCGGGCTCAGATGATGCGAGAGGCTATAAACCCATAGCGGCGCTGAAGCGCACGCACTCCATGTGCTGGCGCATTCGTCTAACACCTGCGGCGCGACAGGTCCTACGTCATATTTCGCTTTACCTTTGTCCTCGAAAGCTTTGGTATTACGAAATTGAAAAGGTGAGACCTAATTAACCAACCATGAAAAGATCCCTCCGTCTTCTCCTTGTGTTAACCTGTGCCGGACTTGGCTTGTTGTTCACCAGCGGCTGCAAAAAAGAAAACGCACCAGTCCCCTCCACAAAACCCGTCGTGTCCGCCGAGAAGAACAGCTTCAAAGAGGTCACCTCGCGTTTGGACCCCGGCGGCAGCCTTTATCTCTACCTGGGCACCGAACAATTCCTTTCGGATCTTTCTCATAAAGTCAACGCCGTGCGCCCGGCTCTTCTTTCGATCCCGAACCTTGACACCGATCAACAGGCCAACCTCGCCAGGGCGCTCGACCTGGTCACCAACCTGATCACGCAAAGCGGCGTGCAGGACGTGTCCGGTTTTGGAATGAGTTCGGTTGCCTCCGAACCCGGGTTCTATCACACAAAATCGTTTTTGCATCATTACCCCGGCAAGGGATCGGGGTTCCTGTGGAATATCATGGGCCAGCAAGCCCACGCTCTTGCCGGTTTGGAGATGTTGCCGACCAACACCGCCTTGGCCTTTTTTTCTGATGGAGACCTCCCGCTGGTATGGTCGGTGATTCAAAAACAGGCCGCCCAATCCGGATTCCCGCAAACGCAGGAGTTCCTTGAAAAGTTTCCCGGTCAATTTCAAAAGGCCACCGGCGTCAGCCTGGTGTCCCTCCTCAATTCCCTCGGCGGCGAATATGGCCTGGTGATGACTCTCGATCCTTCGAAGATGGTTCCAGTGCCAATCCCCACGAGCCAGCCCGTAACGATACCCGAGCCGGGGCTCGCGATCGTCATAAAGGTCAAAGACGATACGATCTTCAATCGCATCGACCAGGAATTGGGCAAGAAAGGCCAGCAAATCGTTCGCGTGGACAAGCCCGATCTCAAGATGCGCACAATGTCGCTTCCGCTTCCTCTTCCGCTTCAATTGCGGCCGACCATCGCCAGCAGCAAGGGCTACCTGTTCATAGCGACGACCGACACGATGATTCAGGAAATGCTTGCGGTTAGAGACGGGCAGCATCCAGGGCTGAAAGGGACGGATGAATTCAAACATCTTGCCAAAAACATTCCGGAGGAAGGGAACCGGTTCGCGTTTCTCAGCGAACGTTTCGGCCAGACATTCAAAGACATCCAACAGGGCGCGATGCAAATGAAAGGCAACGCGCCGCAGCAGTTGATGCAGTCACTTTTCAATGCCAAGGCTGGGTTCTGCTATTCTGTGGGCGGGAATACCAGCGAAGGCTGGTTTACTGTCGCCAACAGCAGCAGTTCGCCGGCTAACACCCTGGCTGCCGTCGCGGCGGTGGGGCCCGCGGTCCTGGCCGGGATCGCAATCCCCAATTTTGTAAAGGCGCGGGAAACGTCACAAAGAAATGCCTGCATCAACAATCTTCGCCAGCTGGATGCGGCCAAATCCCAATGGGCCTTGGAAAACAACAAGAAAAGCACCGACAGTCCTTCGATGGACGATCTTCGACCGTTTCTGAAGGGAAGAATCGCCTGTCCGGCCGGCGGTTATTATACGCTCGGCACCGTGGCGGAGCCTCCAACCTGCAGCATTCCCGGGCATACCCTGCAGCGTTGAGTTCAATCTCAAATCTCAAATCTCAAATTTGAAATTCGGGCGCGGCGCCCGCTCACTTCTGCATTTCGACGGAGTGATGGTATTCAACGAAGGTGAACAGGACGGCTGCGAGGCTCAGGAACACGACGGTGGCCAGCATCAGGGCTCCCACCGAAAGGGGCACTCCGGCGCCCGGCCATTCGTAAATGCGCTGCACGGCCGGATTATGAGCCAGCAACGTTTTGAGATGGCGCATGAGTGAGAGGTTATTGATGTTGGTCGGAATCCGGCCGATGCCCATTTCCACGAATAATCCGTAGAGCAAGGCCATGGCCACGTAGCGCCTCGTCACCAGCCCGAGGAAAGCCCCCAGAGCGCTCCAGGCGAACACCGCCAGAACCTGGGCCGCCAGGAACAACGGCAACAAGGCGCCGATTGCGGGAATGTGCCGAAGCCCTCCTGCCGCGAAAAGGAGCGCCGTTTCCAACAGAAACGCGATCTGCAGCCACGCCGCCTGCGAGAGATACTTCACCACCAGCAGCCGGGCCCGGCTCAATGGCCGCGTCGTCAGGAATCCCAGCGTGTCCGACTGCAACTCGTCCCGTATTAATGCGCCGGACGCCCACACGCAGCTCAAGGGCAGGACGATGAAAAAATATAAATCGACCAGCCAACGATAAAACGCGTCGCTCCAGTTCCACACAGGCTCATTCGCCCGATTCCGGCTCAGCACCACATTGCGGGATTCGAAGCTTTCGAATGCCGCAACCTGGCGCTCGTCCAGAACGGTCTGGATGCGCGCGCCGATCCCGTCGTAGCACGCTTTGACCTGGCGGCTCTGCCAGTCGGCATTGGATTCGCCGGCCTGCGATTCACCATCGCCGGCGGCGCGGGCAAATTCCTCCTGGAAAATCAGAAGCAGTGGCGCGCGCTGCTCGGGTCGGAGCGGCAGGCCCGCGCGGAACAGGCGCCGCGAGAAGACGTCCAGTTGCATGACCGGGCTGCCCAGTACCGCGCGGCGCTGGGGCGAAACATGGTGCGATGAAGTGGTGATGTAAACCAGGAATGGGAGCGCCAGCAGGGCAAAAATTCGCATCGGCATCCGCCGCCATGCCAGTTGACTTCTCCACATGAATAGCCAAACCCCGCGCAACGCCCCGAGAAATGATGGGCTCGCAAGATTTTGCCCGCGCGCAACCGGAGGCGCGGAGGTTTCTGCCGGATCAGCGATGGCGCCCATGTTTACGTTGTGACCTTCTCAAAAATGTTTTTCAACGACCGGCTTTGGCTCCGGATCCCATAGACCTTCACCTGGCTTTCCAGGAGCAATCCCGTCCAGCGCACATAAAATTCGGAGGCGTTCTTGACGCGAATGTGCAAGAGCCCCTCGGCCGGCTCCAGATCGAATCCCAGCAGAACGCCGGCGGCGAAGAGGTGCCGCGCCAGTTTTTCCGGCGCGTCGCAGTGGATCGACAATTCCTCCGCCCAGTCCTTGAGATCACCGCGGATCTCATTCTGGCTGCCGGACGCGAGCAAACGGCCCCAGTTCAGGATGAGGATGCTTTTGCAGAGCGACTCCAGCTCCGCCAACATATGGCTCGAAATCAGGATGCTCACGCCGGCTGCCGCCAGGTCCTTGAGAACATTCGCCATTTCCTGGCGTCCCATCGGGTCCAGGCCGTTCATCGGTTCATCCAGCACCAGCAGGTCCGGTTCGTGCATCAACCCCTGGGCCAGCTTCACGCGCTGTTTCATTCCCTTGGAAAATTGGCCCATGCGCTTGGACCAATGCTCGCGCGGCAAGCCGACTTTGTCCAAAACCGCCTCGCATCTGCCTGCCGCTTCGTTGTCCGGCAAGCCGGCCAAAAACGCAAGCCCGCGCAACCACTCCATCGGCCGCAAATCCACCGGCACAGCTTCGCCCTCCGGACAATAGCCGATGCGCCGCAGCAACCGCGGATTGTTCCACGGAATTTCATCGAACACAGTCAGGAGCCCGGAGCTGGGCTGGAGCTGGCCGGTGATGATCTCGATCAAGGTGCTTTTGCCCGCGCCGTTGGGACCCACCAGCCCGGTAAGACCCGACTCGATCTCGAAGCTGACATTGTTCAGCCCCATGACGATGCCATACCAGCGGTTCAATTCGCGCGCCTGGATGATCGTGCTCATTCGGGTCTGACTCTTTTGTGGAGCACCAAAATGGCCGCGGCAATCATCAGGAGCGACGCAATGACGGCGCCCGCCAGGGCCGGGCTGGTTAAGGCTTCCATGGTTTGGGGGCGAATCTGCCTGAGCATATCGCCGAAGACGGGGATGTTTTCGCGCGCGGTATTGAGATCGTCGCCGAGGCGGAACACGCCGAGGGCGATTTGTTCAAAATTAAAATTGAAACTCAGATGCCGGAGCCACGGTTGAGTATGCAAGGCGATCGGAGCCACAACGCCTCCCACAATCCACCAGGTGTACCAAAGGCCGGTGGTGGATTTTTCTTTCGAGGCGCACGCCGACACACCCATCGCCAACAGGCTCAGGATGGTCATGGCGATGAGGCCGAAAACCAGCATGTGGCCGAGCGCCGCGCGCGAATGCCAGAAAAACCGCCAGTCCGGCGCCAGCAGGTTGCCCATGAACCACGCCGCGCAGATCGGGCCCAGCCATGTCAAGATCAGCAGTCCGAACGCAGCGGCAAATTTCCCCAGAAGATAATCGCCGCGGCTCACGGCCTTGGACGAATAAATGATGATGGCGTTGCTCGCCAGGTCGCGCGTGATCAGCATGGGGATGGCCATGCCGAGGGCAAAAATGGCCACCCGAAGATGGTACTTCGCAAAAAAATAGAACAGCAGGTTCTGCGTCGTGCTCACCGAGATTTCGGGATGTTGCTCCAGCCAGGTGGTCAACATGCGGGCAAAGGTCTGCAGCCCGGGATTAAAGTTGCCCACCCATCGCACCACAATGCTGTCGGCGACCAGCAATTGTCCAATCATGAAGAGCAACGCCGTCATTCCCAGCGCGGCGACCCAGCAGAGCACGACCAGATGCCGCATCCACCGGTTGCGAAGGCAGGCCGTCAGGCTGTTGCGGGCGATGACGAGACGGCGGCTCCACAGCCCCAGGTGGACGCCGTCCCAATGCTTGTAACTGATGTCATGCAGCGGCATGCGAAATCTCCAGGGCTTGCACGAAAGTTTCTTCCAGCGCGTTGGGGCTGGGAATGAGTTCGAGCGGGGCGAGCTTCAGCTCGTGCAAGAGGTTCAGCAACGGATTTAGCGAGTCACACCGATGCTCGACTTTCACGTGGCCGTTCGGCAGCACTTCGCACGGCCAAAGCCGCTGTTCGCAGGCCGCCCGCAGTTCCTGGTGACGCTCCGCGACGACCACCTCCGCGGCTCCCCTCCGGCGCGCCTTGAGGTTCTCCAGCGTGTCATGCACCAGCACGCGGCCGCGGGCAATGATAATGATCTGCTCGCAGATCTGGTCCACGTCGTTCAACAGATGCGAAGAGACCACCACGGTGATTTTATACGTGTGCCAGAGGCTGTGCACCAGTTCGAGAATCTGCTTTTGACCTTTCGGGTCCAGACCGTTCGTCGGCTCGTCGAGAAAGACAATTTCCGGGTCGTGAACGATCGCTTGGGCGAGCTTGAGGCGCTGCTTCATCCCGGTCGAGTAGGTGTCGATCTTCCGGTACCGCTCCTGCCCCATGCCCGCAAAATCGAGCAGCTCATGCGCGCGTTGCCGGGCGGCCCGAAATGGCAGCCCGCACAGCTGCGCGCAATACGTCACATACTCACACCCCACCATGCCGGGAATGTGACAGTCCTGTTCCGGTGTGTAGCCCACGCGCTTGCGGATTTCGCGGCCTTCCAGGCCCACTTCGCGGCCGAGCAATTTGGCCGAGCCGGAGGTGATCGGCAGAAGCTGAAGCAGGCATTTCATGAACGTGCTCTTGCCCGCCCCATTGGGACCCAGCAACCCGATCGACCCGGGCCCCACTTTCAAATCCACGCCGTCCAAGGCCCGCTGCGACCCAAAGACTTTGCTCAAACCCTGCGTTTCGATGACCAGTGGAACCATCTCACGACGAATCTTGCGCACAAGCCTTGCCGGCAGCAAATAAAAACCGGCCCAACCTGCTCAAAACGAACCCTCACCCTAACCCTCTCCCGTCCGACGGGCGAGGGAAGCGCAACTGACGCTCTCGGTTGAATTACGCCATGGTTTGCAACCAACGCGTCACTCCATTCGCCCTCTCCCATCGGATGGGAGAGGGCCGGGGTGAGGGTGCCTTTCCATTTCAAATCTCAAATTTGAAATCAATCTACGGCAGCACTCGCACCCGGTAAAATTGCGAGCCCGTCCAGTTCGTGAGAAAATAGCTCATGGTCTGGCTGTTCGACGCCTGCAACCACCCGCTAAGAGGCGTCCAGGTTTTGAGGTCTTTGGATGCGCTGACTCGATATTGCCTGTTCGCGGCGACCGTCCACTGGATTTGCACCAGGCGGTTGCTTTGGATAGTTCCGCCAATCGAAAATCGCGATTCGGCATTCGTCGGATTCGTGCCGGCAATGAACTCGGCATAATCGCTCATGCCGTCCTGATCCGTATCGGTCGCCATCGTCCGGTTGGTGGCGAC
>DASRKU010000154.1:0-7130 GCA_035648815.1 Verrucomicrobiia bacterium
GATCCATTCCATCCAGGCGGCAACTTATTGCGCTCTTGCTATCGGCATGTCGGTTTGCCGGTCACAAGTGGATGCACAGGCGCCCGCTCCTGGAACCAACTCACAACACACCGTATTTGCCATGGATAATTTTCAAAAACCTTCCAAGCCCGAACTGAAGAAGAAACTCGATCCGATGCAATTTGCCGTGACGCAGGAATCGGTCACGGAGCCGCCATTTCGAAATGCGTATTGGAACAACCACCTGCCCGGCATTTACGTGGATGTGGTATCGGGCGAACCGCTTTTCACGTCCCTGGACAAATTTGATTCCGGTTGCGGCTGGCCCAGCTTTTCCAAGCCGCTGTCAGACGCGAAGGTGACAGAGCATTCGGACACCACGCTGGGGATGAAGCGGACGGAGGTAAGGTCGAAAACTGCCGATTCGCACCTGGGCCATGTTTTTGACGATGGTCCCGGGCCGGCGCATTTGCGGTACTGCATCAATTCCGCTTCGTTGCGCTTCATTCCTATGGAGAAAATGGCGGAGGATGGGTATGGGGCGTATCTTGAGCCGTTCATCAAGGCGGGGCTTTACAAAGCGCCGGAGCCGGCAGCAGGAGAGGCGTCGAAGAAACGCTGACTCGGCAAAAAACCCTCACCCCAACCCTCTCCCATCGGATGGGAGAGGGTTGGGGTGAGGGTTCGTTCGGATTTAAACTGATCCAAACGAGATCAGATGAACTCGTTGATGAGGTTTTCCAGGAACTCCTGGCGGCCGCTGGTATTGGGCTGCACTTCGCCTTTCTTGATCATGTAGCTCTCCAGCTCCTCCAGGGTGGATTTCCCTTGCTCGATTTGCTTGCCGATTCCGGAATCCCATGAGCTGTAGCGCTGTTTGACGAACTCCGCCAGGCGCCCGTCTTTTCTGATCGCAGCGGCAATTTTCACGCCGCGGGCCATTGCGTCCATGGAGCCAATATGGGCATAGAACAAGTCTTCGGGTTCGAAACTTTCCCGCCTGACTTTGGCGTCGAAATTCAGGCCTCCGGTGGTGAACCCGCCCATGTTCAGGATCGTGAGCATGATCTGGGTGGCCAGGTAAATGTCGGTTGGAAACTGGTCGGTGTCCCAGCCGATCAGTGTGTCGCCCGTGTTGGCGTCGATGGATCCCAGCCGTCCCGCGGCTGCGGCAACTTCCATCTCGTGCTGCATGGTATGCCCGGCGAGCGTCGCGTGGTTGGTTTCCAGGTTGAGCTTGAAATGGTTGATCAGGTCGTATTCGCGCAAGAAATTCAGGCACGCCGCGGCGTCCGAATCGTATTGATGCTTCGTGGGCTCTTTGGGTTTGGGTTCGATATAGAACTGCCCGGTGAACCCGATTTTCTTTTTATAGTCCACGGCCATGTGAAGGAATTTGGCAAGGTGGTCGATCTCCCGTTTCAGGTTGGTGTTCAGGAGAGTGGAATAACCCTCGCGTCCGCCCCAGAAAACGTAACCGGCGCCGCCCAGTTCATGAGTGACTTCGAGCGCCTTCTTCACCTGCGCCGCGGCATAAGCAAATACATCCGCGTTGCAACTGGTCGACGCGCCGTGGACGTAACGCGGATTCGCGAAGAGGCAGGCTGTGCCCCACAGCAATTTAATCCCCGTCCGTTGCTGCTCCTGCTTGAGCACCTGCACGACGGCATCCAAATTCTTGTTCGACTCGGCCAGGCTGTTTCCCTCCGGCGCGACATCGCGGTCGTGAAAGGCATAGAAGGGCGCCCCGAGTTTCTCGATGAACTCAAAAGCGGCCCGCACGCGATTCTGCGCATTGCTGACCGACTCGGTGCCATCATCCCAGGGCCGGACGGCGGTGCCCGCGCCAAACGGATCGGTTAGCCGCCCCCGAAAGGTATGCCAGTAGGCAACGGAAAACCGGAGGTGATCTTTGAGGGGTTTGCCCTCGATTTTTTCATCCGGATTATAATGCCGAAAACTGAGAGGATTTCGGGAGTCCGGGCCTTCGTATTTAATTTTTGAGATGTTTTTAAAAGCAGGCTGCATGGCGGAAAAAGATGCACGATTCATAGGTTTTGGGGAAGTATTAAAACAGGTTTTTGAAAGAAATAATTATTCGGTGCGCCGCCTCCTGCCTAACCGCAAGACACGCTTCTTCCATGGCGGAGAATCCGCAAAAACAGGTCCGATCTTTACTCATGGGCTGGTTCAATTTCCAGGTAATCCAGGCACGCCCGCTCGCCGGCGTCGGCGCGGCCTTCGATTTGGATTTCATCACCGGGTCTCAGGGCGACACCGCGCACAGTCCGGCGCGTCGAGGTGTGCCCATTGGGAAGGTTCGAAGGCAAAACATCCGCGGCGTCCCATTGGTCCACCACTTGCCCTGAGACGAGCACCCGGAACCGGGAGATGCCGTCGTTTTCATCAAAATATTGCACGTGGAGATTGAACCATCCTGGTTTTCCTTGCCACGTGACCGTCGCCGATCCCGTTCCGTTCGAAACGACGCATTGGACGGCACGGCCGCCGGATGCGGTTTCCCACGGGTTGATTGCGATGCTCTCGTAGCCGTCAAGCTTCATGGCTTCGGCTTCGATCCGGTTCGTGTAATGTCCGGCGCGGCCGCGCTTGTCGGGAATGCCGGATTGCTTCAGAAACCATTGGCACACGGCGTCCCGCCAGACGACGGCGTGGCCTGCCTGGTACTCCAGCGACGCGAGCACGTCCTCAAAACGTTGGTCATCCACACGACCCTTGAGAGATTTCCATTGCGACACCCAGTCGAGGACTTCGGCAGCGCCCCGGTAATGAGTGTCGTAGATGTGCTGAATCACTGTGTTGCCCGAGTGCAACCGGTAACCGTAAGGCACGTGGTGAAAAAACAGGAGCAATTCGTCCGGACAAGTTTTCAAGGATTCATAGCGGCCTGCCACGACAGGGGAGTATTGACCGATGAACCCGGTGCCCGTCGCCGTTGTGCGATCCATGCCGATGCCCTGTTGGTCCGCCCGGTGCCACTGTCCCCAGCCGTTGCGTTCGGAAGATTCAATTCCGGGACCATAGTGCACGCCGATAATGTCGGTGAGCCCGCCCGCGCCCAACGGGCCGGTGTAATCCTCGTAAACGCGCCAGGATGCAAGCTGCATCTGTTTCACGGTTTCCAGGACCTTGCGGTCGCTTCCAAAGGTCAGTTCCGCCCATTCTGCCTCGATTTGTCCCGCGCTCAAATCCGGATTCCACGCCAGCCGGCCAAATCCGTAAAGGTTGGCCATCGCCATGTGGTGCCCAAGCCAGTTTGTGTCCCGGCCAACATTTGCCACGCCGATAAACCCGCCGTGCGGCTGATGGAAAACGTTTTCGGCGACAAGCGCTTTGACGGGAGTCCCGCCGGCGGCCCTGGCGTGCAGATCGAAATCCAGGGTCTCTTTCCACATTGGGACCAGGTAACAAAGGTGCCTTTGTTGACCCGTGTATTCCTGGGTGATTTGCAGTTCAATTGCCTCACTCGTTTTCTCGAGTGTGCCGAACAGGGGCGATGCGGGTTCGCGCACCTGAAAATCGATCGGACCGTTCTTGATTTGAATGACGACATTCTGATCGAATTTCCCATCCAGCCCGGCGAAGTTGTCATAAGCTGCGCGGGCGCGGTCGTTTTTTGGATTGCGCCAATCCATGTGGTGGTCGTAAACGAAGCCGCGATAGAACAGGAGGCCTCCATGGGGTTTCAGGGCATGCGCAATGACATTGGCGGCGTCGGCATGCGTTCGACCGTACGCCGAAGGCCCGAGCCGGCCCTCGGAATCCGCTTTCAAGACGAACCCGCCGAAATCGGGAATCTGCGTGTAAATTTCTTCAGCCCTGGATTTCCAAAATTCCTGAACCCGCGGATCCAGGGGATCGAAAGAATCCAGACCGCCGGTTTTTTTTGGGCTGCTGAAATCGATGCACACGACCAGCCGCACTCCCCATGGACGAAAAGCTGCCGCCACCTTTTTCAGTTCCGGCAGATAGGGAGTAGTGATCACTCGAGGATCGGCGTTTACATTATTGATTGCGCAGGCATTGATGCCGACCGAGGCCATGAGACGGGCATAATCGCCAACGCGGGTGAGGTCGGAGGCGATATGGCCGTTTTCCCAGAAAATTGATTTTCCCGCGTACCCGCGCTCAATGCTGCCGTCGAGGTTGTCCCATTGATTAATCATCCGGACCGGGGCGCAGGGGTTTTGGTGTTCGTTCCAGCGGGCAAGCGGCTGATTCAGGGTGATCTTTCGCAGAAGCTCGAAAACGCCGTAGAGCACACCCCGGTCGGTTTGGGACGTGATGACCAGACAATGATGGCCGGCATGGCGAACCTGGGTGGCGCACCATCCGTCTTCGGATAGATTTGTTGGAACCTCCCATCCAGGCAACTGAAGCTTGATTTGCTCGATGGTGCCCAGAAGGACGGCGTTTTCGCCCGGCAGCGCCGATTCCGTTCTCATGGTCCTGCCCAGCATGCCGTGCACGCCGCGGACCAATTCATCGCGTGCGGAATTCAAAACGGCAGAGTTGCCCGGGGTGAAAACAACGGCTGGGAAGTCATGGTATTGCCGGGCGGTCGCCGGGTCGATGGGAGCATACCGAAGCCACGCATCGCGGCCTGTTTCAGCCGATGCGCAAAGGGCAGTGATCAAAAACAGCGGTGCCAGAAGAGTCCGGGCCATGCGGAATGGATGCAAAATGCGAGGCAAAATCAAGCTGGTTTAAAATCCGATGCTGGCTCCGCCGTCCACCGGCAGGACAATACCCGTGATGAATCCCGCCGCAGGCGAGCACAGGTATGTGGCGGCCAAGCCAACATCTTCGCGTGTGCCGAAGCGGTTCATGGGGGTCCTGCTCAGGATTCTGCTGGACCTTTCGGGGTCGCCATCCAGCGCGCCGCGCATCATCTCCGAATCAATCCAACCCGGGGCGATGGCATTGACCCGGACGCCGCAGGAGGACACTTCGGTCGCGAGAGTGCGGACCATGCCGAGGTAAGCGGATTTGGCTGTCGCGTATGCCATGACCAGGGGAATGCCGAAGAGGGAGGCCATGGACGCAGTGAAAAGGATATTCCCGTGCCGGCGTTCCATCATGCCGGGGAGGACTGCCCGTGTGAGGCTGAAGGCAGCGACGACGTGCGTCTGCAGAACGGAATTGAGTTCGGCAGGGGTGGTTTCTGTAGCGGCTTTCTTCAGATGAACACCGGCGTTATTGACCAGGATGGAAATCGGACCCACGCGTTCGATCAAGCGGTTGACGAGTGGCTCGGCTTCATCGACCCGGGTAATATCGTGAGGTTCAAAAGTGGCATTGTCCCCGAGCTTTTCCGCGGCTTCATTGAGGATTGCGGCGCGGCGTCCGACCAGCACGACTTTTGCCCCGGCCTGGACGAAACAGGAAGCGATGCCGAAGCCCAGGCCGCTTCCACCGCCGGTGATGAGAGCTGTTTCGCCCTCGAGAGAGAACGGGTTGCGGGCGAGATTCACATCCCGGTGCACGGGAGTAAAGCGCTCCAGGGCGGCGATTCCGATTTCGTTTTGCATTGAGAAAGAATTCAGAGACTCACGAGCGAGCAGGTTAGCAAAACACAGGCGCGACTCCATATACGATCCTATGATTCTGGACAGCGGAAGGGCCCTTACCCCGGCCCTCTCCCATCCGCCTTCGCTAACAGCTACGGCGGACAGGTCCGATGGGAGAGGAAGAATGGATGGACGCGCTGGTTGCAAAAGATGGCGTCATTCAATCCAATCGTACGCTACGCTTCCCTCTCCAGTCGGCTTGTCCGCCGTAGCTTTTAAGCGAAGGCGGAACGGAAGAGGGTTAGGGTGAGGGTTTGTTTCAATCGGGCGAGGTGTAAAAAACGAAACGGCCGTTGCCTGTTCGGCAACGGCCGTTCTGACCCTAAAAAAGCTGGTTACGCTTTGCGCTGGCGAATGAGCAATCCGGCGAGACCCAATCCGAGCAGGGCGATGGAAGAGGGTTCGGGAACTGCCGTGGTATAGATCCCCATGAACCAGTCGCGAACACCGGTTCCGCTGTAAGGAGAAGGATTCACGTTCCCTGTGGCGGTCAGGCTTGTGTCTGTGTAGCTGTCTCCATTGGCGTATGTATGCAAGCCGTTTGCGCGCTCGAAATTGAAGTCGGCGGTGGCGCCGACGACAACGCCCCATGCGTAGCTGTGGCCGGTTTGCAGTGTGACTGAATCACTCCCGCTAAAATCGAGTTCTTCGAACTGTTTTGATCCTGTGGCTGGCGGTTGAATGGAAAGGCTACCACTAAACAGATTCGGGAAGTTGTTCGGAATGAAGGCATGGGTGGTGTCCACATACACCGGTGACGCGGAAAAGCCCAAGTCGAGCAGGTATGGCTGGTAGGTGCCCACGCCGCCGCCGCCCGTATTGATGAACGTAATGGCGTTCAGCGCGCTATCGCCGCCGTTCCAATAAAAGACTTCGCCTGCGATAGTGCTAGTGCCGGGAAGACCCTGTGACTGGCCACCGGCGATTGTTCCACCCGCGCCCAGCCCGGCGTTCAGAGTATCAATGGACAGACCTCCGCCGTTCAGGGATGTTCCTGCAAAATCGGTTGAGCTGCCCACCGCAGTTTGCGTCAGGCTCACATTGGCATAGGCCGGGGCGGCAACCGCCAAAGCGGACAAGAGAGACAGGCATTTGAGTGAATATTTCATAGGTTTCCTACATTTCGAGTAAAACATTGCTGAGTCGAGTCTCTATGTATCCGAATCGGGGCATTTCTGGAATGGATGAAACTATTAAAAGCATGGATAAAACTACTGGGCATCATTTTGCCGTAAAGGTGCGGAAATGATAAATAAGCGACAAATAAGCCGTTTGCCTTCCAATCCGTTCAACACCTCATTGAAAGCTGAAGCCTGTTCCTATATCAGGAAACTACAAAATGATTATGGATGAAACTATTATGCTAATCGACGGCTTTATGGCCCAAGTCGCCGCAACGGGTGTGATTAAAAGCGGGTGAGGAGTGAAGGCACTCGCTCTTAGAGGAGCGCGGCTGTGTTTGGAGGAGCGCAGCGACGAGAAACCAGCCGCAGCAGGCTCGATCCACGCAGTGCGCTCAGGCGTTCCAACGTGCTGCGG
>DASRKU010000155.1:0-31168 GCA_035648815.1 Verrucomicrobiia bacterium
GCACTACCCGAATAGCCGTGCCTTTTCCAGGTTGCGAGCGCAGCGAGAGCTTGCCGTGATGCGCTTCCACAATGCGGCGAACGATCGCCAGCCCCAAGCCTGTCCCGCTTCGCTTCGTCGTGCTGAGCAGTGACGTGAAGGCTCGGCGCCGCTGGTCCTCGTTCATCCCTTCGCCTGTGTCCCGAAATTCCACGAGCACATGCGCCGGGGCTCCGGAGCGCACTAAGACCGGGCGCAAACGAATGCTCAGCTTTCCTCCTCCGGACATGGCCTCGGCCGCATTGAGAATCAAATTCAAGAACGCCTGCTCGAGTTGTGTCGCGTCGCCTTCAATGGCCGGCAAACCCGGGGCGGGACGGACCACCCATTCCACACCCTGGTTCTTGAGCTTGTGCCGGACCAGCAGACCCAATTCATCAATCAACTGATCGAGATGGACAGGCGCAAAGCGCGGCTCGGTCGTGCGCGCAAAAGCCAGGATCTGCTCCACAATCTTGTTCAGAAGCTCCATCTTCTCGCTGATGATCCGGGCGTCCTTGGAGCGGGGATCCGCCGGGGGAAATCGCAAATCCAGCGAATGGTAAAGCATCTTCATCACGGTGAGCGGATTGCGAATCTCGTGGGCGACCTCCGCCGCCAAGAGCCCGAGGGCGGAGAGCTTTTCATTTTGCCGCAGTTGTTCCTCAATATCGACAATGCGCTCGTAAAGCCGCGCCTTCTCGATCGCGATGGCCGACAGTTCGGCAAGCGCGGACAGGATCCGGATTTCCTCATTGGAAAAATGGTAGGAAATTCCCGTGTAAACGCTCAGAGTCCCGATGACCTGGCCGGCAAACAGCAATGGGACGCTGAGCAGCGACACCAAACCTTCGCGACTGGCCAGCTCAACGTTCTGGTACCTGCTTGAAATCTGCACATTCTCAACCTGCAACGGTTTTTTGCGCCTGACGACCACCCCCAGGAGACTCTCGTCGATACTCAAGCGCGGTTTGGTGATGTAAGCTTCGCCCGCACCGTGACTGGCCCGCAGATCCAGCCATTCCCGGGTTTTGTCGAGCATCATGAGGGAACTGACTCTGGCCCGCATCAGAACACAGGCCTCGCGAGTAATCACCTTCAGAGCGTCGTCCAGACCCAGGGTTGAATTAATCGTTTGGCTGACGCTGGCCAGCGATTCGAACAAGCCGGCTTTCAATCGCAGCTGTTCGTAGAGCCAGGTATTCTGGATGACCCTCGCCGCCTGCGCGGCAAGCGTCTCGAGCAGGTCCTGGTCATTTGCATTAAATGCATCCGGGCGGTCCGAATCCACGTTCAACACTCCCCGAATCTCGCCGGCCACATCCAGCGGCACAGCCAGTTCGGATCGGACGTTGCGACGAAGCATCACGTATCGGCGGTCCTGCAGGACGTCTCCGACCAGGGCCGATTTGCCGGTGCGCGCGACCCACCCGGTAATCCCTTCTCCGACTCGAAGTTTCAGGTTCCTCGCATTCGGGGGCAACCCGTTGGAAGCTTGAATCTCGAGAAATCCCGTCGTGGGATTCAACAGGACAAGCGATCCACTGGATGCATTCATGACGCGGACAGCCTCGTTGCTGATCAACTGCAATGCTTCCTGGGGCTCGAGGGTGGAATGGATGACGTTGCCGACATGATAAAGCAGGCTCAAGCGCTCGTAGCGCGCTTTGAGTTCTGCCAGAGGGTCGCTCACGTGCAGCAATGTCCGGTATCCGGCGTTCTGTGTCAGGCCAAAATCTGCGCGGTGCCCGGGTTCACCTGGCCCTGAGCATCATGTACAACCCGGCAATGCCAAAGGCAATGTTTGGCAACCAGGCTGCCGCCCAGGGCGCCATGCGCCCGGCTTCGCCCAGGGCAAACCCGAGTTGCTGAAGAACATAGTAAACGAAAAAGATCGAAATGCTGGCGGCCACGCCCACAAACACACTCCGGCGCCCGGTGGCCGCGCCGAATGGAACCCCGATCAGAATGACGACAAGGCATGTGAAGGGCCCGGCGAAACGCCCTTGAAACTTGGTGGCGAGCCACGACCGCATCGAGGGCTCCGGATTGGGAAATAAACGCCAGCAATCAAGAATCATCCGGATGGGAACGTCCGCCTTGTGAGTTCTTGAAGCTTGCCCGAAGTTTTGGAGAATATTCAACTGGCTTTTGATCTCCTCGGGCGTTTCATGAAATTCGGGCATCGGGAGCCTGGAAACGGGCGGGAGCCTCATCGGGTAGGCATTCGATTTCACCAGGCGTTGCACGTTGCCCTCGAAGACCCAAATTGCGTTGCTGCGGACCGCCTGGTCGGCGTCGATGTAAAGCAGCGAACCATTGGGAAGGTTCCATTCGACATGGGGCCGGATCATCTGGCCGGTCGTTTCGTTGAAAAGGCTCATGTGCCACACGCGGCGCTGGAGTGAGTTGACGATCAGCGGAGGGTTGCGGATCTGCTGGCGTTCGCCGGGCGTGAGTTGGCGCTGGGTCCGCCGGTCCAAAATGCTTTCGGCCATGTCGGTGGCCACGGGAGCGCAGAATTCATTGAGCGCAAACAACAGCAGGCTGGCCGCGAAGCCAACGGCCAGGTATGGCGCGCAAAGCCGCCACAGGCTCACCCCCGATGCCCGGATCGCGGTCAGTTCGTTGCACCGGGCGTGGCCGGTCAACGCGTAGAGCAAGCCGAGCAGCAGGGCGACGGGCAAAGCAATGGGAAGAAACTCCGGGATTTTGAAGACATAATAGGCGGCGATATCCGCGGCCCTGAGATGCTTTTCCTGCATCCCGTGCAGCTCGGAAAACAGGTCGAACGCAATCCAGAAGATCAGGAATCCAACAAGGCAGTACCCGAGCGGAATCAGGAATTCACGTAATAAATAGCGATCCAACAACCGCATCATCCCGAGCGTAGAAGCGCAGATTCATACCCGCAAGCTCCGAGTCGCGATTGTGTGAAACCCGCTCTCCGACATTCAAGCCGTGACAGGCTCGCGCCGAGTCACCCAGTCATAGCCTTTGGCCTCGAGTTCCAGGGCCAGATCTTTGCCGCCTGTGCGGACGATCCGCCCGTCCACGAGCACGTGGACAAAATCAGGGATGATATAATCGAGCAGTCGCTGGTAATGCGTGATGACCAGTTGGGCGTTGTCCGGGCGCTTCAACCGGTTCACGCCATGCGATACGATTTTCAACGCGTCAATATCCAGCCCCGAATCCGTTTCATCGAGAATCGCCAGGCGGGGCTCAAGGACGGCCATCTGGAGAATTTCAGCGCGCTTCTTTTCACCCCCGGAAAAGCCTTCGTTGACAGATCTCTTCAGCAATTCCTCAGGCAATTCCAGCAACTTGGCTTTTTCTTTGACCAGGACGAGGAACTCCATCGCATCCAGTTCGGATAGTCCTCGCGCCTTGCGAATCTCATTTAAGGCCGCGTTGAGGAAGATTTTGGTGTTCACTCCCGGGATTTCGACCGGGTATTGAAATGCCAGGAACAGCCCCGCGCGTGCGCGCTCCTCGGGATCCAGGTCCAACAGGTCCAGCCCATTGTAGAGGACTTCTCCTCCCGTAATGGAATAGCCTGCGCGCCCCGCGAGAATCGCCGCAAACGTGCTCTTGCCCGAGCCGTTCGGCCCCATCACCGCGTGCACTTCACCAGGATGAATGGTCAGACTGACCCCTTTCAAAATGGCCTTTCCTTCAACTCCGGCATTGAGGTTTTTGACTTCGAGAATTGGTTTTGTCATGTGTCTGGAATTTCCTGAGTTCTTGTCGCAAGTCCCGCCGGCCGGCGCAGGGCTTATCCGACGCTTCCTTCGAGGCTGACGCCAAGCAGCTTTTGCGCTTCGACGGCAAACTCCATCGGCAGCTCGCGAAACACTTCCTTGCAAAAGCCGTTTACGATCATGTTCACGGCATCCTGTGTCGAGAGCCCCCGCTGGTTACAGTAAAAAATCTGGTCCTCGCCAATTTTTGATGTGGAAGCTTCGTGTTCGATGCTGGCGCTGGCGTTCTTTACCTCGATATACGGGAAGGTGTGCGCGCCGCATTTGTTTCCGATCAGCAGCGAGTCGCACTGGGAAAAATTCCGGGCATTGGTGGCGCTTTTTTGAATTTTGACAAGCCCGCGGTAGCTATTCTGGCCACGGCCCGCGGAAATGCCCTTGGACACAATGGTGCTCCGCGTATTTTTGCCGATATGAATCATTTTCGTGCCGGTGTCCGCCTGCTGAAAATTATTCACGACTGCCACCGAATAAAACTCGCCGATGGAATTTTCACCCAGGAGGATGCAACTGGGATATTTCCAGGTGATCGCCGACCCGGTCTCCACCTGGGTCCAGGAGATCTTGGAATTGCTTCCCTTGCAAAGCCCGCGCTTGGTCACGAAATTGTAAATGCCCCCGCGGCCTTCCGCATCGCCTGGATACCAGTTCTGCACCGTCGAGTACTTGATCTGGGCTTTTTCGAGAGCGACCAGTTCGACGACCGCAGCGTGAAGCTGGTTTTCGTCGCGCATCGGAGCGGTGCATCCTTCGAGGTAACTTACGTGTGAGCCTTCATCAGCCACGATGAGCGTCCGCTCAAATTGGCCGGAGTTTGCCGCATTGATTCGGAAGTAAGTGGAAAGCTCCATTGGGCAACGCACCCCTTTGGGGATGTAGCAAAACGATCCATCGCTGAACACCGCTGAATTCAGGGCGGCATAATAATTGTCGGTGTAAGGCACGACCATCCCGAGGTACTTGCGCACGAAATCGGGATGTTCCCGGACCGCTTCGCTGAACGAGCAAAAGATAATCCCCTTGGCTCCCAATTGTTCCTTGAACGTGGTGCCCACCGAAACGCTATCGAACACGGCGTCCACCGCGACACCCGCCAGGCGCTCGCGCTCCTTCAATGGAATTCCGAGCTTCTCATAGGTCTCCAGGAGTTTTGGATCCACATCCTCCAGGCTCCTCGGCCCATCGCCCCGCTGCCTGGGCGCCGAGTAGTACACGATGTCCTGATACGGAATGGGCGGGTACTTCACCTTCGGCCATGTGGGGACGGTCATGGTCTTCCAGTGCCGGTACGCCTTCAAGCGCCATTCCGTCAGCCACTCGGGCTCCTGCTTCTTGGAGGAGATGAGGCGGACGATGTCCTCGTTCAATCCCGGCGGCGCGGAATCTGTTTCCACGTCGGTGTGGAACCCGTACTTGTATTCCTGCTTAACCAGGCCCTCAATGGCCTCTGTTGCTGTGCTCATGAATTCTCCAGGTGTGCGGATCGGTTCGTCCCTGCCTCACTGCTTTGGGCGCTTCTTCCTGGCGCTGCAATCGGAGCAAATACCGTGAACCGCAATTTCGTAATGATCAATCCTAAATCCTTTGGGCCGGTGAACCGGCCGGCTGCCGGCGGGCAAGGCAACATCGAAAACCGATCCGCACTCGCCGCAGTAAAAATGGCAATGCTCCCGCATGTTCGGGCAGTATCGCCGGGCGCCCCGCTCCAACTGCACCTGCCGCAACAGTCCGCACTCCACCAGCGTGTCCAGGCAGTTGTACACCGTCGCCATCGAGATGTCCGGCATCTCCCGCTTGGAACGGATGAAGACCTCTTCGGCCGTCGGATGATCGCGCTTTTGCACCAGCACATTATAGACGTGCTGCCGCTGGGGCGTGAATCGAAGCCCGCGGGTCTGCAGCCGTTGGGACAACGGGCCGCTCAGGCGGTTCTTCTTCGTCAGGGACATCCTCCTCACCATACGGGCACCGCCGGCGGGTGTCAATATTTGGAGTAATTCTAAATAGCCACCCTCGCTCCGCCCCCCCCCAGCGCCCTCAAACCGCCGCAATTTCGTGCGGACCTTTTCCGCCATTGACGAGAAAAAGCACCGCCATGCGCACCGCCAGCCCGTTCGTGACCTGCTCCAAAACCAGTGAGCGGTCGCAATCGGCGATTTCACTGTCGATTTCCACGCCACGGTTGATGGGACCCGGATGCATGATCAGCGCGTCGGGTTTTGTTCTCGCCAACCGGGCCTTGGTCAGGCCGAAAAGCGTCGCGTATTCGCCGATGCTTGGAAACATGGTTTGCCGCTGCCGTTCATGCTGGATGCGGAGCAGGTTGATGATATCGGCTTCGCGGATGGCGTCGTCCACGTTGTAAGTGACCCGGCAGCCCATCTGTTCGAACACACGGGGCACCAGGGTGGCCGGGCCGCACAAAGTCACTTTTGCCCCCAGCTTGGTGAGCGCCCAGATGTTCGATCGCGCCACGCGGCTATAGAGAATGTCGCCCAGGATCGTGACATTGAGCCCCTCGATGCGTCCCTTTCTTTCGCGGATTGTGAACGTGTCCAGAAGCGCCTGGGTGGGATGTTCGTGCGCGCCATCTCCGGCGTTGATGACGCTGGCATTGAGGACGCGCGACAAAAAGTGAGCCGCCCCGGACGCGCTGTGGCGAATGACAATAAAATCCGCGTTCAGCGCCTCAAGGTTTCGCGCGGTGTCCTTCAGGGTTTCACCCTTCTTCAAGGAAGAGGCTTCGGCTGTGAAATTGATAATGTCCGCAGACAGCCGCTGCTCGGCCAGTTCGAAGCTGATCCGGGTCCTGGTGGAGGGTTCCACGAACAGATTGACGACGGTTTTGCCGCGGAGCGCCGGAACCTTCTTGATGGCGCGTTTGCCAACGGCTTTGAACGCCCGCGCCGTGTCCAGGACAGTATAAATCTCCTCCGGGCGGAGGGACTCGATATCGAGGAGATGTTTGCGATCCCAGGTCATTTTCCCTCCAGCACGACTTCATCTTCCTTGCCCGGCACGGACAGGCGCACGTGGACCTTCTGCGTTCTGGCCGTCGGCACGTTCTTTCCAACAAAGTCCGCCTTGATGGGCAGCTCCCGATGCCCGCGATCCACGAGGACGGCCAACTGGATTTGCCGGGGCCGGCCGAAATCGTTCAAAGCATCCATGGCTGCGCGTGTCGTGCGCCCGCTGAAAAGGACATCATCCACCAGGACCACTGTTTTTCCGGTGACATCAAAAGGCACCACGGTGGGATGCACGGTGGGGGCGACGCGTTGGTCGAGGTCGTCACGATGCATGCTGACGTCGAGCGTGCCGACGGGGACCGGGTGGTTCCAGATGTCTCTGAGCAGCAAGCTGAGCTGCTGTGCGAGGGGGACGCCGCCTTCGGGGATGCCAATAAGCACCACGTCGACGCTGTTCTCATTGCGTTCGGCAATTTCGTGCGCGATGCGAGTCAGCGCGCGCTGGATTGCCTGCGGATTCAGGATGATCGTGGGTTCAGACATGAAAAAACGAACGCAACCCGAAGGCTGGTTCGCATGGAATGAAATAATATATTCATCGTTCCTTCGCAGCCTCACAGAACTGCTTTAAAGGAGCGGACGCTGCTAATTACCTGCGGCTGCCTGCCGTGCTTTTCGCCACTTGGACCGATGCTTGATGATCCAGTCGGTCAACGCGCGCTCAAAGCCGATGTCGCGACCCGCTTTTTCCGATTCGATCCATTTATGCCTCAGAATCTCCTCGCGTTCGGCTTGAAACTCCTTGTACAACGAGGAGTTTTTTAACAAATCGTTTGCCACGGGGGGCTCTTTAATATCATGAGACATAATCGTGGTTCACAAGAATGTCTTGCGCGAAAGGAAGTCTATTCAGCGTTGAACTCGCTGACAATCCTTATTTGTGGCTGGATGTATAATCGTTTCACCTTCAAAGACCTCCCGTTCCGGGAGTCAACTTAGGACCGCTCAATGGAATTTTCAAATCGATCACGGCGCGATTTTACAGCAGCATGTTTCGAAGCTTCTCGGCAATTTTCATAAAAGCCTGTCCTGCAGGTTTTTCCGGAGCGCCCACCACGGCAGGGATACCCCGGTCTCCGCCTTCCCGAATTTCCACAAATATGGGTATTTCACCCAAAAAAGGAATGGACCGTCTGGCAGCCTCGGCGGCACCTCCACCATGGCCGAAGATCTCGACCCGTTCTCCCGATGGCGTGGTGAAATAACTCATGTTCTCGATGATGCCCAGGATGGGAACATTGACTTTTTCGAACATGGCGATGCCCTTGCGCACGACGCCCAGCGAGGCTTCCTGCGGGGTGGTCACAATCACACCGCCGTCCAGCGGCACGGTCTGGCAAAGCGAGAGTTGCGCATCGCCCGTGCCGGGGGGCAAATCGACCAGCAAGTAATCCAGTTGTCCCCAGTCGACGGCGCTGATGAACTGCTGGATCGTCTTCATGATCATCGGCCCCCGCCAGATGACAGGCTGGTCGCCTTCCAACAAGAAACCCATGCTCATGAGTTTGACGCCATAATTCGAAGGCGGCACCATCTTTTCCGCATCATTCACCGTGGGCCGTTCATGCACGCCCATCATCAGCGGAATACTGGGACCATAAATATCGCAATCCAGGAGTCCGACTGCTGCGCCCAGCGATTGCAACCCGCAGGCGAGGTTCACGGACAGCGTGGATTTGCCGACTCCGCCCTTGCCACTGGCGACGGCCACGATCCGACGGATTCCGGGGACCTTATTTTGCTGGGCCCATGGCGTCTGCGGACTGCCTGTCTGCGGCGCGGCCTGATGTTTGACTTCGACCTGGACCGAGGCAACGCCCGGCAGGGATTTGAGAATGCGTTCACTCTCGCTTTTGATCTGTTCGGCAGCTCCGGGGTTATTTGTTGTCAGTTGCATGGACACTCTTACAGCCCCGTTCTGTGCGGTAACGTCCTTGACCAATCCAAAGGAGACAATATCCCGTGAATAGCCGGGGTATTTCACTGCCCGCAAAGCAGTTTCGATCTGATCTTTTGTCACCATGATGATGGAACCACCATTGCCGATTGTGACTGGGAACGCAAGGGCAACCCTTGGACTTGCCTTCGGGTGTCGGCCATGGAAAGCTAAGTGACTCATTTACCCAGAAACAAAGGCAACCAGACTATGACGCAGGTTTTGCAGGACGAGGCTATGAATGGAAGCGATGCATATCGGGAAAGTTTCAAACCGCTTGAATCAAACGGGAGTCATCCTGCATGGCTGCTTCCATTGCGTCGAAAGGGGCTTGAAAGTTTCGAACAACAGGGCTTTCCTTCCACCCGGGAAGAGGATTGGCGGTATACCAACGTGGCGCCTATCGCCGGGCGTCCTTTTAAACCTGTTCTCAGAACGGCCGATGACGGCGCGGCAAGCTCAGCCCTGGACAGATCGCCGTTCCGGAATCTTTCCAGCACCCGGCTGGTGTTTTTGGATGGGCACTACTCCGAACGGCTGTCGTCCCTTGGCCGATTGCCCGCGGGAGTCCAGGTATCCAACCTGGCCGCCGCTTTGAGGGATAATCCGGAACGGATCGAAAAACACCTGGGCCGCCACGCGGTGCTTCCAAACAATCCTTTCGCAGCTCTCAACCAGGCTTTTTTCCAGGATGGAGCTTTCATCCATGTGCCCGCCGGGATCACGGCAGACGACCCGATCCAACTCGTGTTCATCGCTAGCGGGAAGCAAAGCGGGGCGTCGATCCATCCTCGAAACCTGATCCTCGCGGGAGCTCGGAGCAAAGTCAGCGTGATCGAGACCTACCTTGGCGCGGCCAGGACGGAATACCTGACCAACGCGGTGACGGAGATTGTTGCGGGAGACCAGTCACAGGTTGAATTGATTAAATTTCAAGACGAGTCCATGGATGCATTTCACATTGCGACGTTGCAGGGCGAATTCAGCCGGGGCAGCAACGTGAGTGTGCATTCGTTTGCGCTGGGGGCCCGCCTCTCGCGAAATAACATCCGTGCGCGGCTGGCTGGCGAGGGTTTGGAATGCATTTTGAACGGATTATACATCACGCGCGACGAGCAGTTGGCGGATCATCACATGATCGTCGAGCACGTCGAGGCGCATTGCGCCAGCCACGAATATTTCAACGGAATTCTGGATGACAAATCCAGGGGGGTTTTTCACGGCCGCATTTTCGTACATCAATTGGCGCAGAAAACCGACGCCAAGCAGACCAACAAGAACCTGCTGCTCTCGGACGACGCAACAGTGAACACCAAACCTCAATTGGAGATCTATGCCGATGATGTGAAATGCACGCACGGGGCCACGGTGGGGCAGTTGGATGAGGAAGCCATTTATTACCTGCGGTCGCGCGGCCTGGGGTTGGAAACTGCCCGGCGAATGCTGATTCACGCATTCGCGGGGGAGATCATCGAGCGGGTCCGCTCCGAGCCGGTGCGGGAGGAGTTGGACAGGATTATCTGGGACCGGCTGGAAGCCAACCCACATCTGGAACAGAAGTGACTCGCTTGCTCTCCAGCGGGCAAGGAGGGGGCGCAAAGGCGCGGCGCAGGAGTGACAATGTTTGAAGATCTAAACGATCTCTATCAGCAGGTGATCCTGGATCACTGCAAGAAGCCTCGGAATTTTCACGAGATTCCGACTGCGACCTGTTCGGCCCAGGGCCACAATCCACTGTGCGGAGATCAGCTTAAACTTTTTCTGGTGATGGATAAGGACACAATCCGCGAAGCGGCCTTCGTCGGATCGGGCTGCTGCATTTCAAAGGCCTCGGCTTCGCTGCTCACCGAAGCGGTCAAAGGCAAAACCAAAGCCGAGGTCCAGAACACATTTGCGCTGGTGCATGAAATGGTGACGACAGGCCAGGTCAGGGGCGACGTTGGAAAATTGGCGGTGTTTGCCGGGGTGCACAAATACCCCGCTCGCGTCAAATGCGCCATCCTGTCGTGGCACGCCCTGATGGCGGCATTGCAGGGCGGCAACACACAGGTATCCACCGAAACCGAACGGATGTGAGCCCGCCGCCTTCTCTATTCCGCGCGACAGATTCACCCATCACAGCTATAGTAACTCATTCATATGCACGGCAACAACGATCCAGTCATTCTGTCCCGGGACGTCGAGGCGTCCGTCATCCCCGTGGGCACGAAGGTAACGCTCCAAAAGGGCCAGGACGCTCGCGTCACCCAATCCCTGGGCGGCAGCTACACTGTCATTGTCAACGGAAACATGTTCCGAATCGAAGGCAAGGATGCTGACGCGCTCGGCGTGCAGGCAAGCGAGACCCAAATCAGCGCCCCAGCGGGGCCTGTGACGCAGGAGCAGGTTGAAAAGGAAATCTGGAATCAACTGCGCACCTGTTTTGATCCTGAGATCCCGGTGAACATCGTGGACCTGGGCCTGATTTATGACTGTCATCTTGAGCCCATCGGCCAGAACAGCTATCGCGTCGATGTCAAAATGACGCTGACCGCGCCGGGATGCGGCATGGGACCGGTCCTGCAGCAGGACGTGCAGGGGAAACTGCTCGGCCTGGAGGCTGTCGATGATGTCTCGGTCGAACTGGTTTGGGATCCGCCGTGGAACCAGAACATGTTGACCGAAGCGGCTAAACTGCAATTGGGGCTGATGTGAAATCGAATGGGGCAGTATGAACCTGACGACTCTTGCGACCAATAAGGCAGCTCCCGGCATCACCGGATTGGATTTGTCCTCGATACGCTCGGATTTTCCGATTTTGGATCAGCAGGTGCATGGGCATCCTTTGATCTACTTTGACAATGCCGCGACGTCCCAAAAGCCGCGGGCCGTCATTAATTCCCTCAGTGCTTTCTATGAAAAAGACAATGCGAACGTGCACCGCGGCATCCATGAGTTGAGCAATCGCGCCACGGCCGCATTTGAATCCGCCCGGGCCTGCGCGGCTCGGTTTGTGAACGCCCGCAGTGCCGATGAAATTGTATTCACCCGCGGGACGACCGAGAGCATCAATCTGGTGGCATCCTCGTGGGGAAGCCGACATGTGAAATCCGGCGATGTGATTCTGCTGACGGAAATGGAGCATCACAGCAACCTGGTTCCCTGGCAGCTCCTGGCGGAGCGGACCGGGGCCAAACTGGCGTTCCTGCCCATTACCGGCGATCTCGGGCTTTTGGACATGAACCGCTTGGATGAGTTTTTCACGCGGCAGGTGAAGCTGCTGGCAATGGTGCATATTTCAAACTCACTGGGGACGATCAATCCTGTCGTCGAGCTTTGCGCTCGCGCGCGCAAGCTGGGGATCACCACGCTGGTGGATGCCGCCCAGAGCATTGGGCACCGGCCGATCGACGTGCAGGCAATAGACTGCGACTTCCTGGCATTTTCGGCTCATAAGATGTGCGGGCCGACCGGGATTGGCGTGCTCTATGGAAGGCAGGAGGTGCTTGCGGGCATGCCGCCATACCAGGCAGGCGGTGAGATGATTCTCGAAGTCGAATACCACAAGAGCACCTGGAAACATGCCCCGCACCGGTTCGAAGCGGGGACTCCCGACATTGCCGGGGCCGTGGGGCTGGCAGCGGCCATGGAGTACCTTGAGGGAATCGGCCGTCAAAATATTGCCCAACACGACATGGAGCTGGGGGCCTATGCCTATGCAAAACTGTCGGGCCTCAAGAGCCTGCGGCTCTTCGGACCGCACGTGGGCAGGGCGGGACTGGTCAGTTTTCTTCTCAAGAACGTGCACGCCCATGACGTGGTTGAATTAGCCAACCAACGCGGGATCGCGCTTCGCGGCGGCCATCATTGCACACAGCCGCTGATGCGAAAACTCGGAGTCGAATCGACTTCCCGCGCCAGCTTCTACTTCTACAACACGACGGAGGAAATCGACCGGTTTGTTGAAGTGATCCAGGAGATCCAATCGTTTTTTGATGTATGAGTGTTTCCGCCGTGGATGGCATTGGGCCGCATTGCACGATGGGCGAGGTGCTCCAGGCTTTTCCGGGCGCGCAGCGGGCCCTTTTCAGGCGATACCATATTGGCGGCTGCAGCAGTTGCGCGTTCAGTCAGGACGAAACCCTGGAGCAAGTCTGCCAGCGGAGTGGGTCCCTGGATCCGAATGAAGTTCTGACCCATATCCGCAATAGCCATGAGGAGGACAGAGAAGTTCTCATCGAACCTCGTGACCTTGCCAACTGGCTGAAGGAGGATCCCTCGATTCGCCTGGTGGATGTGCGATCGCGCGAGGAATTTGAAGCCGTGCACATCGAACATTCGTTGTTGTTGTCCCAGGACCTCATGCGCCAATTGATGAGTGATGGCTCCAATACGATCCCGCTGGTGATCATCGATCACCAGGGGCGGCAGGGGTTGGACGCGGCCGCTTATTTTTTGGGGCACGGTTTGGCCAACGTGCGCTGCCTGCGCGGCGGCATTGACGCGTGGTCTCAGGAAGTCGACTCGGGCCTGCGTCGGTATAAAGTTGGATAAGCCTGCGCCCGCCCGCTCGATCCGAATTAACATGAATGACGACCTGCAAAAACGAATTACCCAGGCAATAGCAAATCCCCAGAATATGGGAGAACTGGCGCAGGCAGATGCCGTGGGCACGGTTGGCAATCCCGATTGCGGCGAAATGCTAAGGATGTGGGTGAAGTTCAGAGATGAGGACGGAAAGAAAGTGATCGACCGCGCTACGTTCCAATCTTTTGGATGTGAAACAGCCATCGCGATCGCAAGCCTTGCGACTGAATTGATCCGCGGGAAAACCCCGGAGCAAGCATTGGCCTTAAGGACTTCCGAACTGGCCGGCGAGCTTGGGCCGTTGCCGCCGATGAAAATCCATTGTGCTCAACTGGTGGAAGGAGCGCTGCGGTCGGCGCTTGGCGCCCCGGGCAAGGAGACTCGACCGTCAGGACCGGAGGGGGGCTCGCCATCCTTGCTGGACAAGCTTGCCCAAGCGGGCGATGCAAAAAAGATCATCTTCATAGAGCCTGAGAAGGAGTAGCCCCGGGCTGCGCGGTCAGGCAAAGTGCAAGAATTGCGTGCAAGATGCATGGTCAGCCCCGCGCCCTAAACTGCCCTGATTGTGGGCACAGGCATCGAAATAGGACAGAATTGTCAAGGATTTTGTCGGCGCTCCAGGGGCTTCGCCTCTGGCATTTATGTTGCTGCTAAACCGCGTATGATCATTGCGGTGTTAACATTTGTCGGAGTGATCGCAGCGAGCCTGGGCATCGGTTTTGTTGCAACGTCTAAAGCAACGTTCGGATACGAGGATTCCGAGGGATTCCATTTCGGTCAGGAGCAAAATACTGCTCACGAGGAATATCCCTACAGTGTCCCTCAGCCGAAGCCGATTTGAGCTGAAGATCGCGCGGTTGTTTTACCTGATTTTTCCCTTTCGGATCTTCCGTCCGGGGGTGTAGCGAGCTTGAAGTGTGTCTGTTGTTGTTGATATCCGCATTGTCACGAGCGCCTACATCCTCGGCGGGAACGGTTCAAAATCCTGCCTCTTCTTTCAGTCTTCGAGCATTCAGTTATAACGCGAATTTATTCGCGACCCGCTGCCGCGATGAAGGGACGGAGTTCCTGCATCAGAGTCGAGAACATCTGCAGTGACACCTGCTGCGGGCCATCACTCCAGGCTTCGGCGGGATTGGGGTGAACTTCAATGAGGAGCGCATCCGCTCCCATGGCGACCGCTCCTTTGCACATGGCCATGACCAGGTCGGCACGGCCTGCGCCCTGGCTTGGGTCAATGACGATGGGGCAATGCGATTCACCCTTGATGATCGGAATCGTAGACAAATCGAGTGTATTGCGCGTATAGGTTTCGAAGGTGCGGATGCCCCGTTCACAGAACATCAACTTGCAGTTCTCGTGGGCCAGGATGTATTCGCCAGCCAGGAGCCATTCCTCGATGCGCATTGAGAGCCCGCGTTTGAGCAAAATGGGTTTGCCGGTTCTGGCTGCAGCGATCAGGAGCTGATAATTCTGTGAATTGCGCGCCCCGATTTGAATGATATCGGCATACTCGGCAACGGTGTCTGCGTGGACTTCGGATAATAATTCGGTGATGACCGCCAGACCGGTTTCCCTGCGCGCCTTGGCGAGCAGCTTCAATCCCTTTTCACCCAGGCCTTGAAATTCATACGGGGAGGTGCGCGGCTTGAAGGCTCCGCCGCGGAGAATCGTGGCCCCGGCGGCTTTGACGCTGACCGCCGTTTGGAGCAACTGGCTCTCGCTTTCAACCGAGCATGGGCCGGCCATGACGTGAAATTTGCGTCCCCCGATTGTATGGTCGCGCACGGCGACGGTGGAATCGGCTGGATGAGCTTCCCGGCTGACCAGTTTGTAGCGTTTCTGCACTGGCATGACGCTTTCGACCAGGTTGGGGAAGAGCGTGGCGAGCGTTTCCAGTGATTGATGGGTGAGTTCATCACCGATAGCTCCGATGACGGTGCGGGCGACGCCGCGCATAACATGGGGCCGGTATCCCATGTTGCGGATTTCCTTCAGAACGGTCGATTCCTGCCGTTTTGAGAGGCGGGGTTTCAGAACAATGATCATACTATTTCAGTTTTGGCCGGATCAGACTGCGGTGGAAACAAAAAAGCCGCAGGTGAGACCTGCGGCGAGTTGGGCTTTTTTTTGGGTTAGCGCAGCCGCAAGTACCAGTTGACCGGCCAGACATAAAAGCTGCCGGGATCACGGGGTATTTGCTGACCGCTAAAATTCACAGAGCAAAGAGTATCAGGGCGCTCCATCCCGTCAAGCGTGACAAATACGGACTGGTTCCCCGGACGTCCCCCGGCATGCAGTCTCCCAAACCCGAAAACCATTGCCGCTGACATTTTGGCCCAGTGACGTAATCTGTCCTCATATGGCCGGCACCATGACAGTGGCTATTCTCAGCGATATTCATTACGCATCCGCTGCCGAGATAGCTCGCGGGAAAGACTATGAGTTTCGGGGCATTCACAATCCTTTTGCGCGGGTGCTGTTGAAAGCTTTTCGGCATTTTATCTGGCTGCGAAATCCATTGAAGCAGAATGATCTCCTCGAAGCTTTCCTGGATCAATCAGGCCCTGTCGACTATGTGGTATTAAACGGGGATTACTCCTGTGACAGCGGCTTTGTGGGGGTTAGCGATGATGCGTCCTGCCAGAGCGCGCGGGAATGCCTGGACAAAGTGCGCTCAAGGTTCGGCGCCCGGGTGTTTGCGATCATGGGGGATCATGAATTGGGAAAGTTCAGCCTGGTGGGCTCGCGTGGCGGAATGCGGAGGGCAAGCTACGATCGGGCCCGGCAGGACCTTGGCCTGGATGGATTTTGGCAGCTTCGGTTGGGCCGCTATGTCCTGATGGGGGTGGCATCATCCATCGTGGCCCTGCCTGAATTCGTGGCCGAAACAATTCCGGAAGATCAGGGCGCCTGGGAAGAGCTGCGCCAGGCGCACCTGGCCCAGATCCGGACGGCTTTCGCGAGCCTGGGACCGCAGGATCGCGTGCTGTTGTTCTGTCATGATCCGACGGCTCTGCCTTACCTGGCGCGCGAGAAATCGGTTCGTGAGCGTCTGCCCCAAATTGAGCAGACGGTAGTTGGGCATCTCCACTCCAATTTGGTTCTCTGGAACAGCCGTTTGCTGGCGGGCATGCCCACCATAGGGTTTCTGGGGCAACCTGTCCGGCGAATCACTGCCGCTCTGAATCAGGCAAGAGACTGGAAAGCTTTCCGAGTGCGGCTCTGCCCCTCCCTGGCCGGCATCCAGCTCCTAAAGGATGGCGGCTACTACCTGGCACACCTGGACCTCGAAGCGAATCAGCCCGTGCGGTTCGATTTTCAGCGACTGGCCTCTCGCCGCCGGAGACAGGTTTAGGGCAACACCCTGCTGTTCCTCATGTGCGAAGATGGAATGCTGCCCATTCAAGGCCGCATGCAAAACTTAGCCGGGGACCTTTCCCGTGCCATGGGGTATTTGCCTCCAGTTGGCCCGGCTGACCCGGAGCTAAACGCCCTGGTCATAAAGAGTCTACTGGCCCAGGAGTGAGTACGGTCGCACCGAATCGGAACCCAATCCGAATTTAGGTCGCGCTTTAACCGAGAAAGTGAACGCAATCGTGAAATCTTTTGGCCCGGTTCCATTGTCCAACACCCCTGCGGTCAGGGCCGCAGTCCAGCTCCGCATGTCCCGGTACACGGTGTAATACTGTTCCTGCAAGCGGCCGTTGCGAGCATCGAAATGCAGGGCGGTGCGCAGTCCCCAGTTTTCGTTCAAGCGATAAAAGAGGCTGGTTGTAATGAGGTTGTTTCCTTCGCCCAGTGAGAGCGGAGAGCTGCTCGGATCATCGCGGAGATAGAAGTGTCCAATGGTCCAGCTCCAGGTTTCGTTCGGTTCCAGGGTCAATGTATGGAATGAAAGCCGCCATTGTTCGGTCTGGATATCAAACCGGGTCTGTGACTGTAAGCTCATCCATGACCGTGGCCGGACCACCAGGTCGGAATAAATGTCTGCAAAAGTCGACTGGCCCTGGCGCGGGCGCAGCCGCCAGTCCGTTACCAGCTGCCAGTTCAGGAAGTCCTCCAACTGGCCACGCCGCTTGGTTTGCAGGCGGTTGTCCAGGCCGAAGCGCAGCACATTCTGGCTGTCAATCGAGTCGATCGAGTTGTATTCGGGATATTCGATCGGCTGAAGACGCAGGGTCGGCAATTCAGCGTCGAACTGCGGCAGTTGATTGGGGGTCGCGTTTGGTTTGGGGACGAAAACGTAATTGATCGAGGGTTCGATGATGTGGCGCACTCCGTCGAGGTCCAGCACTTTGTTGCGGACGCCGGGCCATAATCCCGAGGCCTTGAACGAGACTTCCGCGCCGGTATTGAACACGCCGCGATAGGTGTCTGAATTTGTCCGGAACGTTGTTCCCGAGCCCTCAACATCCACCGCGCTATAGTACGTCAGACGGCCGCCAACGCGCGGGGTGACATTCAGCCAGCCAAAAAAGGTCTCGGGCAAAGTGATTTGATGATAGGTATCGGCCCGCGCAGCCGAGAAATTGGGCGGAATCTGGTTGGGAGCGCTGAAGGATGTATTGGTGGAGGAAGGAAACGGACTGTTGGTGCCGGCGAAAAGGCGTTTGTAATAACCGGCGGAGCTTTCACTTTCGTAATAAAACGGCGATTCGGCGAGCTGCTGCCGGAATCCACTGAGCCGCACGTCGGGCAGGCGCTCGACCGTTTCCAGGAAGTTGTTTATCTGCGGGTGAGCCAGCACATCGAGACTGAAGTTCTGCCAGAACTTGTTAACTTCAACAAACGTGTCCGGCTGCGGATCCTGCCGGTACTCGCCCGGAAAGAATTCTTTGACGACGTCGCTGTCGTTTTGGTAGCGGACGACAGATTTGACGTTGAGGTTTGTGAAAGGAGTCGCCTGGTATGAAAGATCGAGCCGTTTGCGGTCTTCCGGCAACTGCACTCCGCTGATGTTGGTGCCCGCATCCTCATCATGGGCGTAATAGTAACGGAATGACCCATCACCCCATCGCCCCAAATGAAAATTCAGGTCGGGCCCGGTTCCTACTCCGCGCTTTTCGCGGTAATCGAAATGGATTTTCCCGTCGAGTTCCTCGTTCAGAAACCACGTATAATCTCCGAGGAGGAAAGGACCGTACCGGCTGCGATAGCCCGGAATGAAGTTGAAGTTGTTGGCGTTGGCGCCCAGGTTGCGGTGGTAATACGGAAAATAAAATGCCGGGACATCCCCGACGTAGAGCACCGCGTGAGTGGCCTCGATGTATTTCTCTGGAACGATCCGTATGTGGTGGGCGCGAATTTTTACCAAAGGATCCGCCACGTCATCGGTGGTTACGAATGCGCTATAGGCGTCGTAAACCTGGTTGGTGGTATCGCCCTTCAGCCGGTGCCCCTGGGCAAATACCGGTGATCTGCCGGTGCGAAACCGCTCGGCGATCATTTGCCGTGTTTTGAAGTTGTACTGGACGTAATCACCGGTCCACAGCAGGTCCTCCTGTTGTATGCGGACATTTCCTTCCGCCACCGAGTCACCGGTGCGTTGATTCACTGAAATGCTGTTGGCGCTCAATACGGACCCATGCCATTTGAGGACGACCGCGTTGGTGAATTGAACGACATCGGATTTGCCGTGATAGCTCATCGTCCCGGAGAAGACTTCGACGTCGGAATCCTGCTGAGCTTCGCAGGCCAGCGCAACGGCTGCGACGAAGAAGCCAACCGTCAGTGTGGCGCGAGCGCGGTTCATTGGGCGCGGCAAGCTAATCAGAAGCTCCGAAAAGTGCCAAGCTGGATTTCCTCAAACGCTCAAAACTTGGATTCAAGCAACACTTCGGCGGAAACCGTTGATCGAGTAGGGGGTGGCACGTGACCTGCAGTAGCTGCCGTCCAGATCGAACGCATGGCCACCAAAATTAAACTAATGAAGCTTTTGCAGGAGATGCATGCGTTTGCTGAACTGGGACGCCGTGCTCCTTCACCCAGGACGTCGCCTCTGTTCCTGCTGCAGTTGCGCTCACACATGGCCCAAACCAGCAGATCAAAACTGCGCCTGGTCGTGAAGGTGAATCTCGAGGATATGCTGGACATGCCGCATCCGGTGAAGATCGACCACATTAAATCCGGATAAGCCAGCTAGTTGGGCGGTTTGCCCATCGTCCTCAGTTAGTGCTTGTTTTGGTCCAATTTGAGGCAGTCCTGTCTCACCCCGAATCCCCGGCTTTGAACGCTCAAGCGAGCGCCGTCCCAGGCTCGTCCTGGATATAGGTCTTCCCTCGATACGCTCCGGCGACGAACACGAACAGAACGGCGGCGGCGAACATCACTGCGGCGAAGAACAGGAAATAGTTTGCGCCTTGAAGCTTCAGCACGCCCTTTTGCAAAAGGGCGTTAATGCCGGCGGTGAAGAGGTTGCCGAGAGAAATGGACCCAAGATATGTGCACATGACGAGGGACTTCATTTTCCGGGGAGCCTGGGTGTAGGCGAACTCGATGTGTGTCACTGAGACCAGGACTTCGGCCGCCGTGAGGACCACGAATCCGAGGATTTGCCAGGAAATGTTCGGATGCTGTCCCGCGTCGATGCGCACTTGAATCCATGCTGCAATCAGAAACGCAAACACCACGGTGAACAGTCCAATTCCTATCTTTCGCAACGGGGTGAGAGTGAAAACTTTGTTGATTGCCGGATACAGGACGTAAGAGAAGAGAGGCAGCATGATCAGGATAAAAATGGGATTCACTGTCTGGATTTGGGCTGGCAGCCATTCCCGGCCGAAGAGGTGGCGGTCCATTTTGTCCGCCTGTTCCACCCAGGAGGAGAAATTCTGCTGCCACAACGACCAGAACACCGCCGCGAATGGCATCAGCACGACGAGATTTCCCAATGCTTTGAGATGGCTGGGTTGGAAGATTTCCCTGACGTAATTTCGAATTCCGACAGGAGGGATATGGGCGAATTTTTTGCGTCCGAACCAAAAGATGATCGTGGCGAGCACCATAAAAATGCCCGGGGTGCCAAAGGCGACTCTGGGGCCATAGCGCACCAGCAATGCCGGAATGAGGATGGTGGAATAGGCGGAGCCGAAGTTGATGGAGAAATAAAACCAACTGTACACTCGAGGGAGGAGGTGCTGGTTTGCGGGGCCGAACTGGTCACCGACAAGAGCGCTGACGCACGGTTTGATGCCTCCCGATCCCAACGCAATGAGCCCAAGCCCCAGGAGCATGCCATGCCACGTCTCGTTCAGCGCCAGCGCAAAATGCCCGAAACAATAAACAATCGAGAGGATGAACACTGTGGTGAACTTGCCCAGGACCGCATCGGCCAGAAACGCGCCTACGATGGGCAGGCTGTACGCCAGGAATGTGAAGCTGTGATACCAGGTGTTCGCTTGCGCGTCGCTCATCACCGCTGAGTGGCCGGCACTATCCAGCATGTACTTGGTCATGAAGGGCACCAGGACCGAGTTCATTCCGTAATAGCTGAACCGCTCGGCCGCCTCATTGCCCACAATGTACAAAATGCCAGGGGGCATTTTGTTTATCTTCAAGGGAGCCGTGCGGTACTCGGTTGGATCCATGGGCGCGATGATTTCACAGTCCTGAAATCCGGGCCAGCCGCTTTTTATTTTGGCCAGATTGCCTGAATCTCATACAGTGATTGAAAATATAGCTCATGCCGCCATCTGCGCCTGAAATCTCTGCCTCCTCGCGACCCACTGGAATGAAACGCTTCCTGCCGCGCCTTGGCTCACCCGCTTACCACGTGATGCTGACGGCTGTGGCGCTGCTGGTGTTGGGGCCTCTGGGAGGCATTTCAGCCGCGTTCATGAATTTTTCCATCGGCTTCTTTATCGGCGGCCAGGTCCTGGCGGGGATCCTAGGCAGCACCGTCACCCTTCCATACGGTCCTGAAGGCCGGCACGGGGGGAATTACATGCAAACCATGGCGGCCTCGGTGGCGGGGATGTGCGGGATGGGAGTATTGATGCAGGCAATGGTGTGGCTGGGGTTGCCTCAACCCCCGATCTGGCAGCTCATCCTCTTTTACATGTGCATTGGCATGTTCGGAGTCGGCGTGGGCATGCTCTACACCCCAATCCTCGTGGACCGGATGCAGCTTTCGTTTCCATCAGGCTTCGCCGTGGCCAATATTCTGCGCGCCTTAACCGACAAGAACCTGCTAAAGAAATCCATTGCGAAATTGGGAGGCGGAATGTGCGGCGGCTACGCCGTCGGCTGGTTCGCCCTGAATATCCCATGGTTCGAACGGTTTGGAATGTTCTCCGCGCTCAGTGCTCGCCTCAACGGTTTGAACATCTCCAGCTCGACCTTTGGCGCTGGCATGATCGTGGGAGCGCGCATTGCCATTCCAGCCCTTGTGGTGGGCGTGATCGGGTATTGGGAAACGCCTTACCTCAGGAGCATCGGGTGGCTCGGACCAAAAGAATCCTTTCGGCGGATCGGCTTCATCATTTCGCTGGGGACAATTCTGGGCGCCGCGATTCTGGATATCGGCTTGATCCTGGCCCAGGCCGTCCGGCGCTATCGCTTGAAGTCGGCTGAAGCTCCAACCCCCGCGGCCGAGGACTGGAAACGCATCAACATGGTCAACCTGGTTCTCTGGATACTCTTTTGGGGTGCGGGAACGGTCATCGTGGGAAGCCGCGTCCTGGGCCAGCCCGTGTTCTTCCTGATCGTCGCTGTCGTGCTTTGTTTCGTGTTCGTGCTGGTCAATGGCATCTCCCTGGGCATCTCCGACTGGAACCCCATCTCGAGCGCCTTTGTCGTGGCTGTCTTCATATTGGCCGCGTTGGGATTGAAGGATCCCGGCATCGGCTTGATGTGCGCTTCGATCCTGCTGATCGCATGCAGCGAAGGCTGCGATATGCAACAGGACCGGTCGACGGGGTGGCGCCTTGGCACAAACCGGGTTGTGCAATTCCGTTACCAGGTCATCGGGATTACCGTCGGCGCGATACTCGCCGTCGTCCTCGCAAACGTGTTCATGCACGCCTACCCTGTCCTGAACATCAATCAACTCGACCATCCCGATGCCCCTGGAGTCCACCAGTGGCAGTCGGCCATGACTCTCAAGTTCGTCGGGGCCCTCAGGGGGATTACCGAGTCAAAGCCGCACATCATGACAGCGATGAAACTGGGCATCGCGCTGGGATTGTTCATCGAAATCACGCGCAAGCTCATCAAGCGCACAGCGCGTTACAAGAAGTTCGTGAATGACTCAGCCTGGGGCCGGTCCACGGATTTCGTTCTGGATGCTGTCTTACTGGCCAGTCCGTACGCCTCGAGTTTCGGCGGCTTCGTTGAATTGCCGGCAGTGCTTTGGTGGACAGCAGGCGGAGTGTTCGCCTCGCTCTATGATGTGGCGATGGCCCGTCGCAAGAAAAATCAGCCCGCCCAAGCCGGAAACGAGGTGCCATCCGATATGAGCACGATGTCGCTGGTGGGCGGCGGGTTGATCGCCGGTGATTCCCTTTCCGCTTTGAGCGTGGGGATCTGGCGGTTACTGAAGACGGTTATATTTCCGCACTGACGAGGCTGGCCGCGCGCAGCGCGGCCCTACCAGTTGTGGGCAGCGCACTACCGGGTTCCGGAGATAATCTCCGCAGCTTCCTCCAGCGAACTGCAGGTCACAAACCGCACGCCATGGTGGTAGTGGAACAAAGACAGAATATTGAATCCAATGTCCTTGTGCACATCAGGGATGACCCGAATCACCTCCGAAATTCCTTTTTCACTGCACAAGTCCATCACTTTTGCGAGGTAAGGCAGACAGGCGGGATCCATCAACTCCAATGCGCTCAAATCGGTCAACAAACGGAATCCCGGTTTGATCTTCGTCAATGCCGATATGATCTTCGTCTCATTGCGGGCCGTTTCCTCCGGGGTCACGCGCCCCGAAAAGGTCATGGTCAGCAATGTCCCTGGTTTGTCTACCCCGATTTTAGTCATTCACTTCGAGATTCGCGGATTGTTAACGCCAATTTTGTTCAGGAAAGGCTCGATGGAGCGTGGGCGCCCCAGGAACTTTTCGATCGAGACATTCACATCGCGCGTATCGCCGACCTCATAGATCTCCTTGCGCAACTTCATGCCTGCGCGCTGATCGAAGTAACCCTCTGAAGATTTTTCGAACACCGTTGCCATGTCGGCGGCAATCGCGTCGGACCAGGCATAGCCGTAATATCCGGCGCCGTACCCGATAATATGGCCGAAGTAGGCGACAAACGCCGTATCCTCAGGTCTTGGCAGGAAAGCCTCCGCCATGGATTGGTTGGAGAGCGGAAGGGTTTCGCCCGCATTGTCCTCGTGAATGCGCGTATGCAACGCCAGGTCCATGAGGCCGAAGGAAAGCTGGCGTCGATAAAACACCCCTTCAGTCGACAGGCGCGATTCTTTCAGTTTTGCAAGGATTTCCGCGGGGATCTTTTTGGCAGGGTCCCGGTAATCCGCCGCGAAGCTGTCCAGCACGCGCTTGTCCCACGCCCAGTTCTCAAGCATTTGGGACGGCGCTTCGACAAAATCACGCGGCACGCTCGTTCCCGAGAAGCGCGCGTATCGCGAGCGCGTCAGGATCGAATGCATCGCATGCCCAAACTCATGAAAAATCGTGACCACGTCATTGTGCGACATCAGCGAGGGGTGCTCCTGCGTCGGCGCGGGAAAATTGCAGATGAGAGCCACGGTGGGCCGTTGATATTTTCCATCCGGCAGCCGCTTGCCGTCGATAAGGCCGAACTCGGCGAAATGGTTGTATTTGCCTTCTCGCGGAAACATGTCCAGGTAGAACATCCCCAAAGGTTCCCCGGTCTTGGCGTCGGAAACGATGTACAGTTGCAGGTCGTCCACCCACTTATACGGGGCGTCGACGCGCTCAAATTTCAGGCTGAAAATCCGCTGATAGATGGCAAACATCCCATCGAGCACGCGCTGGTAAGGAAAATAAACCCGCAACTGCTCGGGATCGACCTGAAACCGCTGCTTCTTCAATTGATTGGCATAATACCGCCAGTCCCAGACGTTGATCGTCGTCTTTGGATCCCCGGTATCTTTCGCCTTGAGCCTGAGAAAATCCCGCAGCTCTGAATCATACTTGGGATCCAGTCCCTTCTTCAGCTTCTCCAAAAAATCCATCGCTGTCGTCCCGTTCTTTGCCATCCTCACTTCGGTGACATAATCCGCCCAATTGCTGTATCCCAGTTTTCGTGCAATTTTGTCGCGCAGCACCAGGATCTTTTCCAGCAGGGGAATATTTTTGTCCCGCGCAAGATTGTCACGGGCGATCAGAAGCTTTCGTCGCACGTCCTCATGCCTGGCGTTTTCCTCGACCGTGGTGTAATGCCAGGTGACATTGACCATGACACGATAATCGTCCTCTCCCTTCTTGATCTGCTGCAGGAAATCTTCGGGAACACCATCCAGTTCGGCCTTGGTGAATTGCAGGCTTTGCTGCGCTTTTGTGACGTTGTTCTCAAAATCCGTTTCCACCCCCGTCAGTTCCTTGCGCATCCGCTCCACTTCGTCCCGTTCGGCTTTGGGCAGCTCCAGCCCGGCACGCCGGTAATCCCGCATGGTCTCCAAAAGCAGCTTGGCGTCATCGCCCCCCAACGCCGGCTTCTTGTCCGCAAAAGCTTTTGCTGCCCGATACACGTCCTCGCGGTAATCCAGGGAAACCATCCATCGGCTCAAATCCTTGAGCGCGTCGGTGGCCGTGTCGCGAAGCGCCGCATTTGTGCTTGTCTGTTCAATCAACGAAAGCCTGTTCGCCTCCAGGCTGATCCCAAAGCCAATATCGTCCAATGCCCGCATGGTGTTGTTGAAATTGACTCCTGGTCGCGTCAATTTACCGATCCGATCCAGCCCGGCATTGCCGGCAAGGATGGCATTGGTGAGCGATTGCTGGATCTGGTTTGTGTTGGTTTCGAAGACGGGCACGCTGAGCACCGAATCGTACTTGGCAGCCAGGCTCTGGTATTTCTGCAGCGCGTTGGTGCCTTCAGGAGTGGCCGTGCCATGCCGCGGAGAGCCGCAACCGCACAGGAGTAAGGTCAACAGAGCAACTTCGACTGGTCTTGCGCGCATATCGGCTGCAAAGTATCCCCAAACACGCCGCTTTCAAGCGGATTTGCCGATGCCACTGCTGGAAATCTCACATTTGAAACTGGATTTTGTGTCCGGCACATACGGCGCGCGCGCGCTGGACGATGTGTCGCTGACAGTGGAGGCGGGCGAAACGGTCTGCCTGGTCGGTGAAAGCGGATGCGGCAAAAGCATCACCGCGTTGTCGATCGCCCGGCTCCTGCCCGAGCCCCCAGCCCAATATGGCGGAGGCAGGATTTTACTGGACGGGTGCGACATTCTGAATGCGTCGAAACGCGAATTGGTCCGGATACGCGGCGGCGTGGCCAGCTATGTTTTTCAGGATCCCGCCACTGCCCTCAACCCGGTGATCCCGGTCGGCAAACAGATCCGGGAATCGTTGAGGCTGCACCGTCCCGAACAGGCAACCCAGCGGGAAGTCATCCGGCTTTTGAAACTGGTCGGAATCGCGGCACCCGAATCGCGTGCCGGCTCATACCCATTCCAGATGAGTGGCGGGATGCAACAGCGGGTGATGATTGCGATGGCGCTGGCGAGCCAGCCCAAATTGCTGATTGCCGATGAGCCAACAACAGCGCTGGACGTGACGACCCAGGCGCAGATTCTGGATTTATTGCGAGAGCTTAAAGACCGTCTCGGCATGAGCATGCTGTTGATCACTCACAACCTGGGAATTGTCGCGGGCATTGCGGATCGGGTGGCGGTGATGTATGCGGGGCAGATCGTGGAGTTGTCTCCCGCGCGGGAGTTGCTCGAGGCTCCGCGGCATCCCTACACACGGGCGCTGCTGGCGTCGGTCCCCAAGCTGTCCGGAAACGGGCATAGGCTTGCGGCCATTCCCGGGGCTGTTCCCAAGGCCGGTGATTTTCCGGCCGGGTGCCGCTTTGCGCCGCGCTGCGCGCGCGCCAGACGGGAATGCTCGGAATCCATCCCCAGCCTGCTGGAGATCGAGCCGAAGCGATGGGTGCGGTGCCCCTATTGGAAATAACCCCGATGAGCTTGCTCGAAGTAAAAAATCTAAGCGTGCACTTCCCTGTCGGCCGCGCGGGGCTCGGAAGAACGCGCCAATTCGTTCGGGCCGTGGACGGTGTCAGTTTCGGGATCGAGGCCGGCGAGACGCTCGGGTTGGCCGGCGAGAGCGGCTGCGGAAAGAGCACCCTTGGACGCGCCATTGCCCGCCTGATCGAGCCAACCGCTGGAACAGTTTTGTTCGAAGGCCAGGATCTCGGAAAACTAAAGGGCCCGGCGTTGCGCGAGCAAAGGCGCCATCTGCAGATCATCTTCCAGGATCCCTACGGTTCGCTGAACCCCAGAATGTCGATTGAAGACAGCGTCGGGGAAGCCCTGGACATTCACGGGCTGACGGAGAACGGGTCGGCGCGCCGAAAGCGGATCTCGGACCTGCTGAAATCAGTCGGGCTGGACCCGGCCTGTGCGCAGCGTTATCCGCACGAGTTCAGCGGCGGGCAGCGACAGCGCATCGGGATTGCTCGGGCGCTGGCGGTTCAGCCCAGGTTAATCATTTGCGATGAACCGGTCAGCGCGCTGGACGTCTCGGTCCAGGCGCAGGTCATCAATTTGCTGCAGGATTTGCAGCAGCAGCATGGGATTGCTTATTTGTTTATCGCCCATGATCTCGCGGTGGTGAAACATATCAGCCGCCGCGTCATGGTCATGTACCTGGGGAAGATTGTTGAAATCGCGGACGCGGCAAGCCTGGTTGGTTCGCCGCGGCATCCGTATACGCGGGCGCTCATTTCAGCGGTGCCTGTGCTCGATCGCCAGTCCAATCAGCAGCGACTGCTCCTGCCCGGAGAGGCCCCGTCGCCCATGCATCCCCCGGCCGGCTGCCCGTTTCATCCCCGCTGTGCGGACGCCCAGCCCCGCTGCCAAACCGAACCGCCGCTTTTGCGCGCGCTTCCATGCGGGCACACCGTCTCCTGCCACCTCAGCCAGTGAGTTAATTCGACTCGGCCGTCTGCCTGTCGGGATTTGCGGGACTCCGCTCCTGCGGGACGAAGTCGTGCTGGGCGGCGTGCGAGCCGGCTTTGATCATCAGCCGGTAATTGACTCCAGGACGAAGCGGCAGAGCCTTGGCCCCTTTCTGGGACGGGCGCATCCCCCGGATATTCTCTCCATAAATAAAGCTTTTAACCGGCACGGAATCGGAGTCCGAGACCAGGTCCCATGTGGCCTGCGGAGTTTTGTTGGTTTCGATGTCGCTGACGGCGAAAACTTTCACCGATGAAAGTCTGAGCTCGCGGTTCAGCAGGAAGCCGATCATATTGGCGGCGTCGCCCTGCGAGCGGCGGGCCGCCGCGCCGCGCGGGGCCATGGACCGATGGCCGATTTGAATAGGAGAGGGGAGGAATCGGTCTTTATAAAGGTACACACAGAGGCCCGCGAGCAGAAGGAAGAGGGCGCTCAGAAAAATATTTTTCCTGGTCATGATGCGTCAGAATCGACTCTTAATGGGACTCGAATTCCGATTCTTGAAACGTTACTGTTTTTGGGATGAACGGCGAAGTCTTTTCCGCGCATGACATGGAAGGAAGGAGCATGAGAATGAAAAATCAGGAGAAAGCCCGGCCCGCAACAGGAACCGCGTTCACTTTGATTGAGTTGCTGGTGGTCATAGCGATTATCGCCATGCTCGCGAGTTTGCTGCTGCCCGCGCTCAGCCGCGCCATGGAAGCCGGCAAACGCACCCAATGCCTGAACAATCTCAGGCAGCTTCAGGTGTCGCTGAAGATGTATGCGGGTGAATCGGCCGATTTTTATCCACCGCGCACCAACGCCTGGCGGTGGCCCACGCTCCTGCACGACAGCTACAGAAATACCCGCGTCCTGGTTTGCCCCAGCGATGCCAAGCGCGGAATCCCAGCCACGGAGCTCAGCTCCACCAACGACGCGGACGGATCGCCGCGCAGTTACATGATCAACGGCTGGAACGACGTGTTCCGGGATGCCCTGAACGATGCTGATTTCAACCAGTACATGGCGGGGACGTATCCCAATGCCTCCATTCGGGAAGCGCAGGTGCGATTGCCTTCGGACACCATTATCTTTGGCGAGAAGGAGAACACAGCCACCGACTACTTCATGGATATGCTGGAGGGTGTCTGGGGAAATGAGACCGATCGCGCCGAACACAACGCGCACGGACGGCCTCGCGGGGGCTCCAATTTCGCTTTTGTCGACGGAAGCGCCCGGTTCCTGAAGTATGGAGCCTCGGTGTTCCCGTTAAACCTCTGGGCTATGAGCGACGCGAACCGGCTGGGCTACCAGCTTGAGTTGCCTTAAAGGCGTGTTGCCCAAACAAAGCAGCCCTCACGGTACGGAGCACAGACATGGGTAACAAAACGGGCCTAGACATGGGTTACAGTTTTCAGTTCACTTTTGGGCCTTTTCACGGACATGTCGTGGAAAGAAATGGCTTGTGTGGTAAGGCGGTTGCAGTTTGTGAAATTGGCTTTGAAGGCCCAACAAAGCATGGTGCAACTGTGTCGGGTTTTTGGGTTTAGTCGCAAGAGCGGCTATAAATGGAAAGAGCGATTCGAGCAGAGCGGAATTAGAGGGCTGCGGGATCGGGTGCGCCGGCCTCACCGGTCGCCGCGTCGAACCTCGGCGACATGGCTGAGCCGGATACGGGTTTTGCGTCGACGACATCGCAGTTGGGGGAGCAGGAAACTAGCAGCGCGATTGTGTCGGGAATATCCCCATCAAAGCGTTCCGTGTGCGCGCACAATTGGCAAGTGGCTCAAGCGACTGAAATTGAGCCGCCGCGGCCGCCGACGTTCCCGGCAAGGTCCACCCCTGCATCCAAGCGCGTTGACCATACCCAGGCAAAGCAATCAGGTTTGGACTGTCGATTTCAAGGGTTGGTTTCGAACTCAGGACGGGAGTCGAGTGGAACCCCTGACAGTGCGCGATTTGTTCAGTCGGTACTTGTTAGGGGTTTGCTTATTGCCCGATCAGAGTTGGGAGCCTGTCCGCCGAGTTTTTATGCGGCTGTTTGGGCGCTATGGTTATCCAACAATCATTCGAGTAGACAACGGCGGACCCTTTGGTTCGATCGGGCCAGCGGGGCTTTCGCGCTTGAGCGCTTGGTGGACAGTCCTGGGAGTGCAGGTCCAATTCATAGCGCCAGGGCACCCTCAGCAGAATGGGGCGCATGAACAGATGCATCGGGTGTTCAAAGCCGAAACAACGCGACCCGCTTCGCGCAACATGCGAGCTCAGCAGCGGCGGACGCATCGATGGGTCCGTGGTTACAATGATATTCGGCCCCACCAGGGTTTGGGGCAGAGGCCGCCAAGTGAACTTTATCGACCCAAAGGTTTAGGGTGCCGACGCAAGGGGCGGCTGAAATACCCGCAGGCGATGTCCAGGCGTCAGGTACGGAGCAATGGCCAGATCAAATGGCGTGGGCGCAACCGATTTGTCGGGGAAGCCTTCCTGGGATATCCAGTCGGGCTGAGGCTGGTGGGCAAAGATAAATGGAGGGTTTATTTTGCGGGGTTGCTGATTGGCGAACTGTGGGAAGCCGATCAGGGTGGAATGCGTCCGTCCCGACGTTCGCGCTGATTTTGAGTTCCTTGGGATCGCTAGTTGGCTGGGGCAATGGCCGATGCAAATTAAAACGCGCGCATCTCCTTGGGGTTCGCTCCGCTTCGGCTCGCTACGCTCGCTTCCGCTACGCGAACCCCAAGGAGATGCCTGCCAACCCTCCCTCCAGCCATGGGAGAAAACTCTGATGTGTTACCCATGTGTGTGCCCGGAGTGTCACCCATGTGTGTGCCCGCTGCCGATCGTGCTCCGGGCCGTCATCGACCGACCGCAACTCTGGTGGCCGAACGGGCAGGGGACCGCGTCGCTTTATCGCTCCACGATCGAATTGCTGGATCGCAAGGGCAACCGCATCGATACCCAAAGCGTTCGATTGGGCTTTCGCCGGATTCGGCTGGTGCCACACGAATCGAATTGGAACGACCCGGACCTTGCCGGGTTTCCAGTCACCCGGAACAAGCCGCCGATTACTTTCGAGGTCAATGGGCGTCGCATTTTTGCCAAAGGCTCCAACTGGGTCAGCCCGGATCTGTTTCCCGGCCGCATTCGTGACCGGACCTTGCGACGTCTCCTGGACCTTGCCAGGAATTCGCACTTTAACCTCTTGCGATGCTGGGGTGGCGCGCCGGTGCCGAAGGATTCCTTTTTCGAGCTGTGCGACGAGCGGGGATTGATGGTGTGGCAGGAGTTCCCGCTGGCGTGTGGCCGTTACGAAGGCACGGCGGGCTACCTCAAAGTATTGGATCGGGAATCCCGCTCGATTATCCGCCGATTGCGATCGCATCCGTCGCTGGCCTTATGGTGCGGCGGAAATGAACTCTTCAACGCCTGGTCCCGCATGACCGATCAGGACTTAGCCCTGCGGCTGCTCGATCGCAACTGTTACGACCTGGATCGTGAGCGTCCTTTCCTGATGACATCGCCGCTGTTTGGCTGGGCTCATGGCGGATACCAATTCAGATTGGCCAACGGCCAGGAAGTGTTTGATTACTTCGCAAAGTCTCGCTGCACCGGTTACACCGAGTTTGGCGTGCCGTCGCCGGCGGGCGTGGATTTGCTGCGACGAATTATTCCGGCGGCTGAACTTTTCCCGCCGCGTCCGGGGACTCAATGGGAAGCGCGACATGCCTTTGACGCGTGGAGCGCGGCGAAGGAGG
>DASRKU010000156.1:0-6196 GCA_035648815.1 Verrucomicrobiia bacterium
CATCAATGGAAACGACAATGCACTGGCTGCCGAATTTTTCGGCTCCCGCGCGAATCAAATCCGGATTCGCCAGTGCTGAGGGGTTGATGCTGGTTTTGTCCGCCCCGGCCCGCAGCATGGTATACATGTCGTCTAGAGAGCGAATGCCGCCACCGACCGTCAGCGGCATGAAGCATTGATCGGCGGCCCGTTCGATGACGTCCACCATGCTGGTCCGTCCGTGGGCTGTGGCGGTGATATCGAAGAACACCATTTCATCGGCCCCTTGCTCGTTATAGCGGAGGGCGAGTTCGACAGGATCGCCCACGTTGCGCAGTTCGCCCGATTCGGCTTTTCCGAATTGGACGCCACGGGTAACCTGGCCCGCATGAACATCCAGACATGGGATGACACGTTTTGCGATCATAGCGATATTTGATAGTGTCACCGTGTCGGAATCAACACCTTATCGGATGTTTGGAGGGGGGGGGCGGCTGCGCGCAGCGCAGCCCTACCGGCGTGGGGTGCATACCCCATGTTGGAGATGGAGAAACGGACGGAGGATTCGGGTGGACACTCGCGACGAATTGTATTTGATGGTGGGCCAGAGGGTGGCACATGGGCGGAGTGCCGGCAGATCCTATCGCTTAATCCATGTACGCCATTGAACCAAAAGAAATTTCGAACTTGGCCAAAGGAGCACAGGCTTTATGGGACGCGGATCCGGCGGAGTTACGCCTGATTGCCGATGCGTTGCCTGTATTGATTGCGCAGGTGGATGGGGAGGAGCGTTTCCGTTTTAACAATCGGGCCTATGAGGGCTGGTTCGGGATGCCTGTGGAAGGATTTCTTGGAAGGCTGGTGCGGGAAGTTTTTGGGGAGGCTTCCTATGCGCAATTCTGTCCGCATATTCGCAAAGCGATGGAAGGGGAGAGGGAATTCTTCGAGGCGGTTCTTCCGCACCCGCAACTTGGCGAGCGCAACGTGCAGGCGCATTGCATTCCATCTGGCGGCGGCCCTGGGCGGGCCAGGCGATTGTACCTGCTGATTAGCGACGCGACCGAGGAGCGGAAGCTGGCGGATGAGAAGATTCGGAGTTTGAATGCGGACCTGGAACGGCGGGTGCAGGAGAGAACGGCGCAATTGGTGGCGATCAACAAGGAATTGGAAGCCTTCTGCTATTCGGTTTCGCACGATTTGAGGGCTCCGCTGCGGACGATTCGGGGGTTTGGAGACGTTTTGCTGGAGCAGTATTTGTCGCAACTGGATTCCCGGGGGCAGGATTTTCTGCGGCGCACGTGTGAGGCGAGCGCGCAGATGGACCGTTTGATTGAGGATCTTTTGAAACTGTCGCGGGTGGCGCGCAGCGAGCTTCGGGCGGAGGGTGTGAACCTGAGTGAGATTGCCGAGGACATTGTGGAGACGCTGAGGAAGGCAGAGCCGGAGCGAGCGGTGGACGTGCGGATTGTGCCGGGGCTGGAGGCGCATGGGGACGGGCGGCTTCTTCGGCTGGTGCTGGACAACCTGCTGCGCAACGCGTGGAAGTTCACTTCCAGGACACCGAATGCGAGGATTGAATTCAACTGCAAGCCCGGGCCCGACGGGGCATTTTTCGTGGCCGACAATGGGGCGGGTTTTGACATGCGGTATGCCGACAAGCTGTTTGGGGTTTTTCAGCGGCTGCACTCGACCGGCGAATATCCCGGTTCGGGGGTGGGCCTGGCGATCGTGAAACGAATTATCAATCGGCATGGAGGGCGCACGTGGGCGACCGGCGAGGTTGGCCGGGGCGCCACGTTCTATTTCACCTTGCCTGAGGTGAATCCGTGGTAGAATAATGTGTGGTGGATTTTCCGGCATTTGTCGAAGCGGTCGGCCAGCTTGGGTTGTATTGGCTCATGCTTAACGAGCCTCCCCCCAAGACATGAATGCCGTGGGCCGGCCATTGCGCGTCCTGCTCGTTGAAGATTCCGAAAACGACGCCGCATTGCTGGAGATGGCGCTTGAAAGGGCGGGATTCCAGGCCCGGTGTGAACGAGTCGACACCGAACAGGCTTTGGATGCGGCGCTCCAGGGCCGCGAATGGGACGTCATCATTGCCGATTATGTCATGCCCGCCTTTGACGGGTTGAGCGCGTTGGCGATGGTGAAGGCGCGGGGGCTGGATCTTCCGTTCATCATCGTTTCCGGACACATCACCGACGACATGGCCGTTGCCGCGATGAAGGCGGGCGCGCACGACTACGTGATGAAGGACAACCTGACGCGGCTGGGGCCGGCTGTGGAGCGCGAGTTTCGGGACGCGGAAGTTCGGCGGGCGCGACGCCAGACTGAAAAGAAGCTGTGGGAGGAGCATGCGTTCCGGGAGGCGATCGAGCTTTCGGTTCCGTCGGGAATTGCCGTGGTGGATCTGGAAGGCAGGCAGACGTATGTGAACCCGGCTTTTTGCCAGATGGTGGGATGGGTTGAAGAAGAGTTGCTGGGGACCAAGCCGCCGTTTGTGTACTGGCCTCGGGAGGAGGTGGAGACCATCACCTCGGCCTTTGCGGAGGTGATCAGCGGCCGATCGCTTTCCGGCGGATTGGAGTTGCGTTTCTGTCGCAAGGACGGGACGCGATTTGAGGCGCTGGTGCTGATCACGCCGCTGCGGGACAGCTTTGAGAACATCAACGGCTGGCTCAGTTCGATTACGGACATTACGCAGCGCAAGCAGGCGGAGGCGGAGTTGCGCCGCTCGCATGAGGAGCTTGAGAGGCGCGTGCAGGAGCGCACGGCCGACCTCTCTGCGGCCAATGCGAAGCTGAGGGCACTCATGGACGAGCGCAGCCGGCTCGAGCACGAATTGCTGGACATTACCGAGAAGGAGCGCCGCCGGATCGGATTGGATTTGCATGACGATTTGGGACAGAAGCTTTCCGGGGTCGCCCTTATGGCCAGAGGGCTGTCGGTGAAACTGGCCAAACAGAAATCGCCTGATGCGAAGGACGCGCGCAAGATTCAAGCGTTGATTCAGGAAGCCATGAGTCACACCAGCGACGTGGCCCACAATCTGGCGACGCTGGATCTTCGCGAAAAGGATTTGGGGTCGGCCTTGAAGAATTTGGCCGCGCACGCCAAGGCTTCATTTGGCGTTGCGTGCCCGGTGCAGCTCAACGGCGCATGTCCGCCGCTGGACGCCAACGTGGTGCGGCAGCTTTACAAGATTGCGCAGGAAGCGCTGACGAACGCCATTAAACATGGCAAAGCCAAACAGGTGCGCATCGGCCTTGCGCATTCGGATGAGAAGCTTGTGCTTACGGTGCGCAATGACGGAGCAATGTTTCCCTCCGCAGTGGGCCGCAGCGCGGGCATGGGGCTGCGCATCATGAATTATCGGGCGCACCTGATCAACGCTTCAGTCACAGTGGAACCCGGGGAACTTGACGGAACCGTGGTGACCTGCCTGGTTCCGGACAGTCCAAAAAAGCAGGCCTGACCGGCCGGTGGCTGCCGAAACGCAACCGTCGGGATGGCGTTTACTGCTGCACGATGGCCACGCTGGCGGACACGCCCAGGCGGGTGGCGCCCGCCTGGAGGAGTTGGATGGCAGTCTTGAAATCGCACATGCCTCCTGAAGCGGCGATCCCCAGGTCCTGCCCCGCTGCCTGGCGCAAGAGTTTCACATCTTCGGCTGTTGCGCCGGGCCCATTCCAGCCGGCCGACATGTTGAGAAACTTCGCCCCGCTCTCGATCGCCAGCGCGCAGGCCCGAAGCTTCTCCTCGGCCGTCAGCAGGGAGGATTGCAGGATCACTTTTACGGGCCGGTCGTCGGCAGCTTCCACGACATCGCGCAATTCGCGCAGGACGGCCTGGTCCGCCCGGTCCTTGAGCAGGCCGATGTTCATCACGACATCGATCTCCTGCGCGCCATCATCGATGGCCGCCTCGGTTTCAAAGCGTTTGGCGTCCTGGGCCATGGCGCCGAAGGGGTAGGCGACGGTGGCGACGACTTGAATGAGGGTGTCTTCGAGGAGGTGGTGCGCAAGTTCCACGCGCGAGCCATTGACGCAGACGCCGTGAAAGCGGAATTGGCGCGCTTCGGCGCAGAGTTTCTCGACATCACCGGCGGTGGCATCGGGCGCGAGCAGCGTATGATCGATCCAGGCGGCCAACTCTGCGGGGGTCAGGGGAAGCGAAGCCATATCCTCAGCCTGCTGCACGGCGAAGATCGCGTCAACGGGGATTGCGAGGATGGAGGAGTGCGTGGTTTTGCGACGGTGCTGGGATTATGCGAGGGGGTCAGGAACGAATCCGAGAGCGGCGCTAAAGCGCACGCACTCCATGTGCTGGCGCATGAGCTCAGTGCCGTGGCACAAGGCGAACGCGATAGCGTGTGGAGTGCGCCGTCTTCAGCGGCGCTGTCGATGGAACGGCGCTGCGGGTGGGGATTGCACGAAGCGGCGACCAACGAATCCCAGAGCCGCCAAGGCCGGCTTACAAGTCCGTGATCGGTTTATGCCTGGGGACGAGTGCCTTCATGACGATCCAAGCCAATAGATAACTAAGGGCACAAAGGATGAACATGAAAAGGTAAGCGGTTTGTGGCCTGGCCTTGTATGCGTCTGTGAGCGCGCCGGCGAGCAATTGCACGAGAACGCCTCCGACTCCTCCGGCCATGGCTCCGATGCCGGTGACCGAGCCCACGGCTTTCTTTGGAAACATATCGGAAACGGTGGTGAAGAGGTTGGCCGACCACGCCTGATGCGCCGCGGCTCCGATGCAAATCAGGGAGACCGCAAGGACGGAAGCCTTGTTCCCGAAGTGCTCCACGTTTCCAAAGTACTGGGTCGCCAGGACCGTCAGCGGGAAAATGGCGATGAGGAGCATGGCCAGCATGCGCGCCTTGTAAACGGGCATTCCCTTTTTCATGAAGGTCATGGGAATGCTGCCTCCGTACACGCTGCCGATGATGGCGACTCCGTAAACAATGAAGGTGGGGAGCCTGACTTCCTGGTTTGTCATGCCGAACTGTTTTTTCAGGTAATCGGGCAGCCAGAACAGGTAAAACCACCAGACGCCGTCCGTCAGAAATTTGCCGAAGAAAAAAGACCAGGTTTGGCGGTAGCCCAGGAGTTTTCCCCAGGACACTTTTGCGGCATCGGTCGCCGGCGCGCCAGCCGGGGCTTTTAAATCGTCGCTGTGGATATAATCAAACTCGGCCTTGGAAAGGCGCTTATGTTTGGCGGGGATGTCATAGAGCCAGAACCAGATGATGAGCCAAAGGAAGCCCACTGCGCCTGTGAGGACATAGGCCATTTTCCATCCTTTTTCGTCGCCGAAATGAATCAGGCACCAGGGGACGAACAGGGCGGAGATCATGGCGCCCACGTTGGAGCCGCTGTTGAAGACGCCGGTGGCCAGGGCGCGTTCTCGTTTGGGAAACCATTCGGCGACGGTTTTGATGGAGGCGGGGAAATTGCCGGCTTCGCCGATGCCGAAGGCGCTGCGCACCAGGACATGCATCGCCACCATGCGCCCGGCAAAGGCGTTCAGTATTCCAAAGATGGACCAGATGATTAATGAGAGGGCCAGGCCCAGCTTGGTTCCGATTTTGTCGATGAGCCACCCGACGAGGATTGTCATTCCGGCATAGAAGCCGGTGAAGAAGGCGGTGACGTAGGCGAAATCGCTATTGGACCAGCCGAAGCCTCCCATGGTTTCGGGCCTGCAGAAATATTCCTTGAGATAACTGATGACCTGCCGGTCCATGTAATTGACCGTGGTGGAAAAGAACAGGAGCCCGCAAATGATCCATCGAAAATAGGCTTTTGGAGCGACGGCGGAATTCTCCTGGGGCGCATCCTTTTCGGGAATCATCGACTCAGTTGGACTCGACATGGGGCGATTATGTTCTGCTGATCCGGAGGAGACCAGTCCTGTTTTTTGCATTTCAGGAAGGAATTTCTACCCTGGCACGCCCTCACCCCGGCCCTCTCCCATACCCACTCCCGGACCCTCACCCGGCCTCCGGCCACCCTCTCCCATCCGATGGGAGAGGGGCGGGGTGAGGGTTGGCTTTGAGTCCCGTTATCGCGCAAGCCAGCCGCCATCCACAGGGATGGTGGCGCCTTGCAGGTAATCCGAAGCGGACGATGCGAGAAAAACGACGGCGCCATGCAGATCGGCTGGAGAACCCCAGCGTCCGGCCGGAATTCGGGCCAGGATTTCGGCATTGCGC
>DASRKU010000157.1:0-6685 GCA_035648815.1 Verrucomicrobiia bacterium
GGAAAGGCCTGTCCCTGAGCCCGGACAAGGTCCTGTCCGGGGCCGCGACTGAACGGACCGTGGGCGACCTCATGCAGCCTCCGGTGCCGCCAATCCGGGAAGGGGCTACGCTCATGGAAATTGCCGACAGGTTTCTGACCAGCCCCAATAATTTTCTGCCGGTCGTGGATGCCCGGCTGAGGTTGGTTGGTGTTGTTGCGCTGCAGGATCTCAAGGAGTACCTGAATGCGGGCGAGGAGTTGAGAGCGATCATCGCCTATGATGTCATGCGTCCGCCTCCGCCCTGCGTGACTCCCAACCAACAACTCCTTGAAGTGCTCTCTGTGGTGCTGGCGAGCGAGCAGAGAAATATCCCGGTCGTTAATACCTTGAAGGAAAACCGCCTGATTGGAGCCCTTGCCCGCGCCCAGGTGCTGAATGTCTTCGCGGAAGCCATTGCCGCCAGCAGCAGGACCGGAACCTGAAGCGCCCGGCCCTCGTCCTGGCTGCGCGCAGCCCAGCCCTACCACGGGCAGAGCAAAGCCAGCCCGCCCGCCACTGCGGCCGCCAGCCACAGCACGAGCACAGCCGCCACGGGCGACAAGCCGCGTCGGACCACGAAATGCGACAGATGGTTTCTATCTCCGACATAGAAAGGCCTCCGGGCCATCGACCGCACCCAGACGACCCATGCCAGGTCGAGCAGCGGAATTGCCAGAATGATCACGGGACGGAACATGGCGCAGGTCGAGTGATTCGGCGCATGGGCATTGGAAAGAATGGCGAGGATAGCCATGAAGTACCCGGCGAGGTGGCTTCCGGAGTCCCCAAGATAACTTGCGGCCGCCGGAAAGTTATGTGGAAGGAACCCGAGAAGGGCGCCGCATGCAAGCGCTGCAATCAGCGCGCCGAAATTATCTCCTGAGCCGGCGCAAAGAAGAACAAAGCAAGCCGCTCCCAGGAAGGCCAGGCCGGCACACAGGCCGTTCATGTTGTCCACAAGGTTAAACGCATTTACGATCGTCACGATCCATAGCACCGTGACGGCATAGCTGAGAATCGGAACGAAAGAGGCAATCCGCACCCCGCCGGCGGCGACCAACATCGCCACCAGGAGTTGCCCGGAAAATTTTACAGCCGGGCGCAGTTCCTGTTTGTCGTCGAGCAGCCCCAATCCGAACATGCCCGCCGCTCCCGCACATACGGTCGCCACTTCCACTCCGCGATTTGCGAACACGGCGATGAACGTTTGGAGCACGTCTTTGATCGGCGCCGGAAATCCTGTCGTGGCGCTGCCCGGCCCTGGCGAACCGGACAGGAGATACGCCACCGCAAGGCATGTCAGCAACGGCAGAGACATGGCCGCAAGAATGGCGGGGCCTCCGGCCAGTGGCACCGGCCTGGGCTGGAGCTTGCGTTCACCCGGGCTGTCGACAAGCCCCCGGCGCAGACACCACCTGGTAGTGATCGGCAGGACTGCCAGTGCCGTGGTCAACGCGGCAGCAAACATTACTATGAAGAGAACGATTGCGGGATTCACGTCACCGGGATTTGGTTTGCGGCAGCAAGCTCAAGATAAAGCCGGCGCAGCCGGTCAATCATCCTGTCGATTCCAAATTGGTCATGAACCCGCCGCCGCCCTTCGCTGCCCAGTCGCAGGCGCAGCGCCGGGTCGCGGGCCAGTTGCAGCAAACGCTCTTTCAGCTCGGCCAGGTTCCCCGGTTCCACAAGAAAGCCGGTTTGATCATTGATGCAAACCTCGCGGGCGCCGTCGCAGTTGTATGCGACCACAGGCCGGCCGGCGGCGAGCGCCTGGGGCAGGGCGCGGGCAAGCCCCTCGCGGCGCGACAAATGTGTCACCATGTCCGTGGCGGCAAGCAAGCCGGGAATTTCCGCCGGACGCACCAAACCCGCAAAGATAACACGCTCCCGCACGCCAAGCGCGCGCGCTTTCTCCTCAAGCGCTCCCCGGCACGCGCCGTCTCCCACCAGGAGAATCTTGATCGCCGGACATTCGCGGACCAGCGCCGGAGCAATCGCCAGCAGATCTTCATGCCCCTTCAACGTGAAAAGCCGCGCCACTTTTCCGATCACGATGTCGTCCGCGCGCAATCCAAGCCGCGCGCGGATGCCGCGGACGTCGAAATCGGACGCGTAGGGCGCCAGGTCGAAGCCGCTGAGGATTTTTGTGTATTGGCCGGGTCTGCCAATTCCCGCCTCCAGGTATTGTTCGGTCATGGCGTCCGCGACGGTGACGAAATGAGTCGTGAATTTCCCGGCGTAACGTTCGGCGGCGCAAAAGGCCCAATTGGCGGCAAGTCCCTGGAAGGGGCCGAAGGATGGCCCGTGGATGGTATGCACGATCACCGGGACGTTTGCCCTGGCGGCGGCGAGGCGGCCCAGGATGCCGGCTTTGCCGCTGTGAGTGTGGACAATATCCGGCCGGGTTTGCCGGAAGAGCGCGACCAGGCGCCTCCATGCGAGGGCATCTTTCCAGGGGTGAACCGGCCGTACGAGTTGCGGGATGATGGAAAGGTCGCCGGGCCGGTGGTCAAACGCCGGGGCCAGGGTTCCTTCGGTTCCGGGCGAGGGGCCGGAGATGAGGGAGATGTTCCAACTGGTTCTTTGTTGCAGGCCGAGAACGCTGGCAACCGTATTTTCCTGGGCGCCCCCGACGATCAACCGGGTGATGACGTGCGTGACGCGCATCCGGCGACAGGATTCAGGGGGACTTGCCCGAAAGTTCTTGCAGCCGCTCCAGGATCTTTTTGCTTTCGTCAGAATTAGGAATGGAGTTGCTCATGTAGAGCTGATAGTAGTGGATTGCCGCATTGGTGTCCTTCCTTTGCCATGCGATTTCGCCAAGGCCGTAATAGATCCGGAAGGCATTGGGATAAACTTTTTCGAGCAGGTCGTAGTCATTTTTTGCCTTGTCCAATTCACCCGTTCGCAGGTAGGAGATGGCGCGGTTGAAGCGGGCTGTGTGGTTATTAGGTTCCAGCGCAAGCGCCCGGTCCAAAGAGGGGATGGCTTGGGCGAACCCGCCGTTTTGCATTTGGAGATAGCCCTTGACGAGCAGAGCGGTCGCGTTGGTGGGGGCGATCTGCAGCTCGCGTTCCACGGCTGTCACGGCGATGCTGAACCGGCCGAAATTTACGGAAACCTGCACCACCATGGACAAAAGGGCTTCGTCTTTGGGGTTTTCGCTCATCACCTGTTCCAGAACCTGTTCGGCTTCCGCCGACTTCTTGCACGCGAAGAACGCCATTGCCTTGGTCATTGCGATATCCCGGCTTCGAATGTTGTATTGATCCATGAGGCTCGGATCCATGTTCCGAAGCAGGGCGAGCGACTTTTCGGGTACATTATTGGCATAGAACCGCGCCAGCCACAGCGTTGCGGGCTGGAAATCCGGGTCGAGTTCATGCACGCGGGTAAATTGTTGCGCGGCTTCGCGGTACAGGTGCCCACCGGAAAACGCAAGCCCCTGCACCAAACAGTGCAGCGGATCATCAAATACGCCATTGTCGCGCAGAACCTGCTGCCAGTCGCTGTATCTCCCGAATTCCTCCTCAACCTTCTGTGTGGGCGGAACCTTTACCGGTCGGTGAGCCCGCAGGTCCTGATTGCAAACAAGAGCCGATTTCGCGGCGAGGCTTTCCGGGTTGAGCGCCAGCGCCAGTTCAAAATAACGGGTCGCTTCACCCCATCTCCCGGCATGCTGCAGTTGGACCGCAAAAAGATCAGCCGCCTGCGAGTAGTACCGGCCCAGGATCAGCGCTGTCGCATTGGGTTGAACAGGGATTTTGAGCAAGCGCCTCCATGGTGTGCGCATTCCGCGCGACTCCTCGCTGAGGCTTTTCTCGCGAATGGCTGGTTTCAATCGATCAAACACCGCGCTGTTTCTAATCCAGAAAGCTTCATTCTCTGAAACCTCGTCGCCGGTGATTTCAGAGCTCAGGATCTCGTTTGTGGCATAACGCTTCATTGCGTAAACCAACCCGTGCGGCCGCTGGGAAAAGGCTTCCATGTAATAACCGAAGGTCGGGTTCAGGTAATACACAGGCATTGTCTCTGATAGCTTGGACATGCTGCCCAGCAGCACAACATCGGGTATTTTCTTGGCGGATTTCGGTATAATGATAGGAAGCCAGTCTTTGCCGTACCGACGTTGCTGCGCCTGGTGATAAATCGGAGACATCAGGGCCAGCGTGTCCGTAAAATAATAATTCGTCGCGGTGCCGTTGCGCGTTAGCCATGCCTCGGCCAGCCAAAGGCGGATAGGAACATCCCCTCGCGTTTCGCTGTCCCCCAATACCATTGCCCGCGCGGGCAGATTGCTGGTCAGAATCCGCGCAAATTCCCTGACCGCCGGCCCGTTCGTCATCTGGATCTGCGGCAGGTTCCTGAGCAGGAGCCCCACCGGTGCCAGGATCAATAATCCATACACGAAGCCCTGCGAAAGCCGGTTCACCGGGTACTGCCATTTGGGGATCCGCCCGGTCCGGTTCACCGCCGGCCTGAACACCAGAAGGAAATACCCGCAAAAATATCCAATGCTCAACGCCGCCAAATACGTCAACTCGGGGATCGCGATCCCGCGGCTGCGCGGACTGAAGATCGGGTCAAATGCCACCCAGATGCAGGCCATCAACAAGGCCCCGTGCATACCGTGCAGAATCGCCGTCGTCACCCCGATCCCAACTTTGCTGGGATCTCCAAAGTGCGAAGCCCACCGAATGCTCATCAGGAGAAGCGGCAGCAGCGACGTCGTCCCCAGCAGCAGGAGCAGGTGCGAGGGCAGCCTCAGGAAATAACTTCGCACCACGGTCAATTCAAGCACCAGGTTGTACCTCAGAGCCTCCCAGAAGCTGAATTCAGCCCCGCCTTTCAGCATGTAAATGGAAGGCAGCAACAGAAACAACAGCAGCCCCGCCAACAGGCAAAGGAACAGTTTCGTCACAAAACCCAGTTTGAAAAAGCTCATCCCGCGAATCCAGATAATCGACGCGAGAAAGGCGGGCAGAAGCCCGATCATCAGCCAGTTTCCCGTCATCGCTGCCCCGTAAACCAGCGCCGCCCGCAGGATCCAGGAATTGCGCGGCGCGATCCGGTACTCCAATAAACACCGGATCACGTAAGCGAACAGCATGACCTGGAAATTCGCATCGGAGATGGCTGTTGCATTTTCCCAGAACGTCAACTGAAGCCCGAAAACGACCGCCGCCAGCACAGGCGGGATCCAGGCGGTCTTCAGGGTCAGCAACGCAAAGGGCCCATGCTCGCGCTGGCGTTGTTCATGCGTCCGATCGTGTGGCAGCAGCACAACCGAACGCGCCAGCAACCCGATCGTGATGGCACTGCAGAGCGCCGAAAACAGATTCAACCCCAGGGGCACCCACTTCTCAGGCAGAAGCCGCAATGGATACGTGACCAGGTACAACATCGGCCCGAACGGCCCGAACGCTGCATACGGCCCGGTGAGCTCCGGCATCCACACCTTTCCGGTCGCCCGGGCGACGTACGTCAGGCTGTTCATCGAGATCCATGGATTTAACGTCAGCAGGTACACCGCAAGCGCGGCGGCTGCTATAATCCAGGGGAGAACGGATCGAACAAAAGGCTTCTCCTGGCCCGATTCACTTTGCATTACCATGCGTCAATCAAATTAGAGACATTGGCAAACCACTTGGCAAGCGGTTAGTCTTGATTCGACCGTAAATCCGCCACGCACTCCACATGCTGGGTTTGCGGGAACATATCCAGAGGGATGACCTGCGTCATTGTAAAGACATTCCCCTCGCACAAGACGTTCAGATCCCTCGCCATGGTCGCCGGATGGCACGACACATAAATCACCTGCGCCGGCCTCTCCCGGCGCACCATCTCCAGCACTTCCCGCTGCGTTCCCTTTCTGGGCGGGTCCAGCAGCATGACGGTCTGGCGCGCTGAAAATTGACCCATCAACCCCGGCATCGCTTCCTCGACTGATGCCCCGATGAAAGTGCCGCCCTTGACCCCATGCTTCTCGGCGTTGCGCCGGGCCGCTTCGATCGCGCCCCGATCGTACTCCACACCCACGAAGGACTCGACGCAATCCGCCAGCTCGATGCCGAAAAATCCAACGCCGCAGTAAAGATCAATCAAATGCCGCGCGCCTCTCGCGCGAATCCGCTGGCGAACCGTTTCCACCAGGGCCGGCAGCATGAAGAAGTTGTTCTGAAAAAAGGAATCCCGGGGCACCTCCCATTGCTCGGGCGCAATCCGCAGCACGAGTTTGATTCCCCCTTTGGGCGGAGGGTGTGCGCGGACATGGCGGATCTGCTCGTTGATCGCCGGCTCGGCGATCCGGCACTCCTTGATGTCTTCGACCAGCCCGCAATCCCACCGGATGAACCCAATATTCAACTTCTGCTCCGGTTTGTTCCATTGGCTCCGGATCATTACCCGGTTGCGATAACCATAGGCCGCCGGGCAGGGGATCACAGGAGCGACCCGGTCCGGAGGAAAGCCCCCAATCCGCTCAAAAAGATCCCGAACCTGCTTTTGCTTCACCCGCATTTGCGCCTCGTAGGCGATATGCTGATACTGGCAGCCCCCACAGGCGCCGAAATACGGGCATGGCGGCGCAACGCGCTCTGCCGACGGAGAAAGGACCCGCAAGAGCTTCGCACGGCCAAAATTCTTCCGGACCTCCGTAATTTCC
>DASRKU010000158.1:0-8321 GCA_035648815.1 Verrucomicrobiia bacterium
GGCTTCGGCCATGTGGGTCTTTGCCTGTTGCGCGCGGTCAGCGGAGCGCTTCAAATCGCCGAAGGCCTTGTAGAATTCGTCCCGGCCCATGCGCACGAACAGTTCGAGGGTGGCGATTTTGGACCGCTCGGCCTCAATTTCAGCCAATCGCTGCGCAGACTTGTGGAGTGCTTCAAGTTCCTGGATGCGCCGGTTGCTGGCCTGGAACTTTTCATGCACGTTGCCCGCCACCACGATCATTTCCTCGATGACCTTTTGTTTGTAAAAGAATTTGAGGAACCCGGCCTGCAGCCGCTTGTCGAGTTTGAGGCATTCCTTCTGCAGCTTCTCGCGCCGGCTCTTGGTCGACACTTTTCGCCAGGCCAGGAATTTGGCATCCACCAGGTGGTCCAGGATGCGAATCCTCTTGATCAGCATCCGCAAATTGCGAAGGTGCCGGTCGCGATTGGCGACCTGCTTGTCCACAATGACGCGGTCAAAGCGTTCTTTCGGGGGTTCGGAGAGCAGCTTTTCGGCAATGGCGATGTGCTCTTTTGCGGCGAACCCGAGACTGTAAACGATCCGCTTCATCTCGAGTTCGGCATCCTCGATTCGTTTGCAGATCTCCACTTCCTGTTCCCGAGTGAGCAGCGGGACCTTGCCCATCTGGTTCATGTACATCCGGACCGGGTCGTCCAGAATCTCCAGCCGGGCATCTTCGTCTTCTTCCTGGGGAGCAGGTTTTGCGCGGTCGATTTCGGCCTGGTCAACGATCTCCACTTCCAGGGTGCGGAGCTTTGTATACAGCTCGTCCAGGTCGTTGGGACTCAGGTTATCGGGGAGGATATCATTGATATCGTCGTAAGTGACGTAACCGTTCTCCTGGGAGAGGTGGAGGAGGGTTTTGACGGTTTCGGTGAGATCGATGGTGCCGGGTGCGGCGGGAGCGGCATTGGGCGTGGTTTGTGGGGGCGAAATCGGCATTTTGGGGGCTGGCGGTGCTTTTTTGTGGCCATTGCGCGCTGCCTCCATCCGGGAATGGGTGTGGGCCGATGACTTGCTGGAAATAATGAACCGCCTGCGAACCGGACGAGCCGACTTGGCAACGACCTTTTCGGGGGTGCGCTGAGGGGGTTTGGATCTACCACCGGGCGCTTTATTGGTTTTTCGGTTCAGCATAATTATCAGACGTATCTGCCACGATTTGGTTCATTACTTGACGCAGTTCCCCCGACCTCACGTCAAAACGTTCCGGTCATTCTAAGGGTCGCCGCTTCAGGAGTTTGAGGACGCAAACTACGGAAGAGTCACGCTCATGAAAATACACCAACAACCGTCGAATTCAAATGTTGATCCAGTTCTATTAAGGATCACAAGTCACGAGAAATCCGGCTGTTATACCGCGTGAATCAGGCCCGTTCTACGATTGCGCCAACAAACCTCGCACACGACTCCACCATACCCCGCGATAGCTTGCAAGCAGGAAAATTAATAGATGCATACTTCTGGATTCTGGAAACAGTAGGCGCTGCGATGCTTAAGCAGTCGTAAATAGTTGTATACAAGGATTATGAGACTTATGCTCAGCGGCTTGGCCGGCGTTCTGTCACGGCGCTGGCTTTCCAATCCGGATTCAAAGCCAACCCTCACTCCGTCCCTCTCCCACACCCACACCCGAACCCTCACCCGTCCTTCCGCCTTCGCTGAAGCTACGGCGGACAGGACGGTGGACAGGGCGGCGGGACAAGTCGGGCACTCTCTCCCATTCGATGGGAGAGGGTGGTCCCGCGTTGGCGGGACCGGGTTCTATGGTGGTCACGAGAGTCAGTTCCAGGAGCGTTGGGGTGAGCACGCGCAGGAGGTGTGCGCCGGGCGGGGGCAATGCCAGCGGGTTTTCTCCCAGAGGAACAGGATCCGCGGCGGCAGCGAGCGCGAGAACAGCCAGGGCGGCCGCGCAGCATGGGAGCTTGTTCATCCGATCACTATTTCCCACGATGAGAGGTCTTGCAAGTGTCCCGGCGCGGGTGGGTCCAAACCTTATTGCGTTCATGCTTGAGCTGATTTCCCGCCCGGGACAGGACCTGTCTTCCGCCGGGCCATGGTGGCGCAACAATTTTTGCGCAAATGGGGTGGCACCGATCTCTTTTTCCATTACGTTCTTAGTATTGATTTAACCAAGGCAGCAAACGCATATGCAAAAGATTCGAGTGCTATTGGCTGACGATCATACGGTCGTTCGCCAGGGATTGACGGCGTTGTTGGTCGCCGAAGGGGACATAGAAATTGTGGGTGAGGCTGAGAACGGCAGGCAGGCTGTGCAGCTTGTGAAGAAGCTGATGCCGGATGTGGTGGTGATGGACATAGCGATGCCGCAATTGAACGGGCTGGAGGCCACGCGTCAGATTACTCATTCCATGCCGTCCACAAAAGTGGTGATCCTTTCTTCCTACAGCGATGATGATTACGTGCAGCAATTGACCGAGGCCGGGGCGTCCGGGTATTTGGTGAAGCAAACTGCCGCGAACGATTTGCTCAAAGCGATTCGGGAAGCACAAAAAGGAAATGCATTCTTCAGCCCTTCCATTGCGAAGCGGCTTCGCGATCATTGTCGCGAGGCGTTCGTGAGCGGACAGCCGGGCAAGCCGCGGACCAACCATCTCACCACGCGCGAGGCCGAAGTCCTGCAGTTGATAGCCGAGGGCCGCGCCAACAAGCAAATCGCCGCCGAACTTTGCATCAGCATCAAGACTGTGGAGAAGCATCGGCAGCAGGTGATGAAAAAGCTGGGAATTCATGATGTGGCAGGGCTGACGCGGCATGCCATTGCCAAAGGCATCATCGAAAGCAACGTCGGCTTGCGCGTGCTGTAAGGGCGTTGAGAGTTACCGGCGGTTGCCGCGCCAGTGATCGTACCTGCCCCAATCTCCGCGCCCGTCCCAGTGCCGGTCGTATCCCCGATATCCGCGGTACCCACCGTAATAGCCATTATAATAATAGGGGCTGCCAAACCTGAAACTCAGCGCCGGCGGCGCATACATCACGGGCGGAGGCGGGCAGTAATATGGGGCGACCGGCGGGCTGACATACACCGGCGGCGCCGACTGGATCACTACCGGCAGTGGAGGCAGCGGGATGCCGAACCGGAAATCGAAATGCAACCCGGCGTGAGAAAGGGATATTCCACAGAACAGTACTGCGGACGCTAATAGAATCTTTTTCATATATAGATTAGACGGGTGCCGGGCGGGGTTTATTTGATGTATTTTGTAAAAGCGCGCCCGGTTTCAAATCCATCTGAAACCGGGCGCGCTTTTACAATTGGGTGGAAGACCCCATTGTTGGTCCACGTGCTGGTGACTAGCATCCTCACGTGGTTCTCAAAGTCAGGCCAACAGAGGAAATGGATATGGAAACACGATCCGCATCGGAAATTGAACAATCAATGGAAAAATTGCTGCAGGATTTAAGGCAGGTAGTTCAGGATGGAGAAGAGTTGCTGAAGGCGGGGGCCAGAGACCTGGGAGAACGCGGTTCGGCAGCCCGGGAGAAGCTTGCGGCGGCGTTGGAAGCCGCCAGGGAAACGCAGCAGCGACTGCGGGAGAAAGCGATCCTCCCTGAGGCAGATGGGAATCCTGTTGGCGCTTGGATGGAAAACCTTTTTGCTGGCTGCGCCACTGTTGCGCGGGTTCTTTTCGCGTCAAACTGAACAGGTTGAACCCGTTGAGGAGGAGCAGTATATCAGTTCGAGGATTTAATTATGCCCGGTAAAAAACATCTTCGCGGTGTTAGCGCCAAGGAGCAGCGCCAGTACGAGCATATCAAGGAATCGGCCCAGAAATCGGGCCGATACGGAAAACGCGCCAAACAGGTTGCGGCCCGTACCGTGATGAAACAGCGAAGCCGCAAGAAGTCGGCAAAGAAATAGGCCTGGCTGAACTTCAGAGCGTGCCTGGTGAACAAAAGCTGTTTGGTGCTGCCGGAAAACTGGGCAGGCGGTTGAGAGGGTGACTGATAAGAAACCGTAGACCAACACCCCATTGACGCAATTCCGACCCGCTCGGGTCCCACAGGGAAACACCGTATTGCAGTCAAAGGTTTTCCACGGGAGTATTGGTGCAGGACGGAACATGGAGAAACAACTCCAGGATAAATCAAACGAATACAGAACTATGAAAAGAATCAAATTAGTTGCTTTGGCTGCTGCTGCACTGGCTTTGAGCCACGGTTCGGGGGTTGCCCAGGAGGCCCATGTTTGGAGCGATCCAGGCGGATGGTGGGGAGGACACTGGACCTATGGTTCCGCCCCGGATCTCTACACAGCCAACGAGTTGAGTTTTGATGCCTTTGGCAGTTACCTGGCCAGGGAACGGCACCTTGGCAAACTATTCGATACTTCCATTCGGCATACCGGCGTGTGGGGCGGGGGTGTCGGGGCTAATTATTTCTTCACCCGCGAAATCGGAATTGGCGCCGATATCAACATTCCGGATAATCGCGGTTCTTTCATCGATTCCGCCCTTGGCAACGTCATCGCCCGGCTGCCGATTGGGAATTCCGGACTGGCTCCTTATATTTTCGGGGGTGGCGGCCGCGGTATTGATCCCAGGTGGGAATGGCTGGGCGACGCCGGGGTGGGCCTCGAATTCCGGTTCAATTCGCTGACGGGTATTTTCGTGGACGGCCGTTACATTTGGGCTGACAAGAGCAGCGATCGCCTGGAGCTTCGCGCTGGTCTGCGGCTAGTGTTCTGAGTTTGACTCAAAGGTCAAAGGCCGCCACAGGCCGGAGAATTGGCAGGCGCCGGGAATTGTTCCCGGCGCTTGTTTCATTTTGTTAACGCGTTTGGACGACGACGTAGAAGCGCTGAGTTCTCCGCACCCCATCGGTCCCGTATTTATCCTGTCGGTTTTGAGTCCTCGATCTTGTCAGTGTTTGGCTGACAGGGAAGGGGTGAGGGTGGGTTGAGAGTTGAGGAGCGGGAACCCTCACCCGGCCTTCCGGCCATGGCAGGTTCCGCCGCGGAAATGCTCCCCGTTGATAGAATTAAGAAAAGAAATCCTCCACTCCAATTCGTCCTCATAACTGGCCGGAATATACACCGGCAACGCCGTCTTTCGAGTGGGAAAATGACGCGCAGAAATCCCGCGCAATTTCGAGGTATCCGAAGGTCCCCGGATAATAGCTCAGATCCTGTAGGTGAACTGTGGATTCACCCCTGCGCGAAGGATTTCGTCCAGCACGGAACTGACGTGCCGGGCTCTTTCGCGGCAGGAATCCGGCGAGTCGGGCAATGCCTTTCCCGGTCCTGACGGGATTTCAGACAGGTAATCCATTCCCGCCCGGTGCGCGGTATGGCGCAGATAAATTTCCTTGAGGGATGCCAGGTAAGCCGGTGTTTTAGGAACCGAAACAAGGCAAACCAATGCGCCCTCGCGGTCATTTCTGTTTGCGACCCACTTCTCGATCCATAGTTTCACATGGTCAGGCAAATCGCCGGAGGTGGAAACCGAGAACACGACCAGGTCGGCCGCAGCGGCTTTTGCAGCCGCGTCGTCGGCGTGGATTTTCTCGGAAAGTTGCTCGAAAGACCACCAGGCGATGGGCTTGTCTTTTGGCTTGGCATCGTCGAAGCCCAATCCTGGCTGTGACCGTAACGCATGTTGCCGCGCGGCATCGTTCTCGCAGACCATGACGACGTTTTGTCGGCGACGGATGCTTGACTCTTCTTTGAGAGAAGTTCGGGCTTTGGAATTAGCTGATCGAATCGGACTCGCCATAGGTATTCACGCCTTTCATATAAAGCTCTACCCCCCTCGAATTAATGCAAGTTCAATCTGGAAAATTATTGGCCCCGAGGATCGGTCCTCAAGGAGATAGCCGGTCCAGTTGCCACCCGGTAGCCCCCTGCCTCGTGTAGCAGAATCGATCGTGCAGGCGGCTGGGGCGTCCTTGCCAGAATTCCACCCGCTGGGGCGACAGCAGGTATCCACCCCAGAAAGGGGGCATGGGGACCTCATCCCCCGGGTATTGAGCGCGCAATTGCTCCCAGCGCCCTTCCAGGACAGCCCGGTTTTCGACGACCTGGCTTTGGTGCGAAGCCCACGCGGCCAGCCGGCTTCCTTTGGGCCTGCTCTTGAAGTAAGCCTCCGATTCCTCCCGCGCCAACCGCGTCACAGGACCGGCAATGCAGACCTGGCGCTCCAGTTCGGACCAATAAAATACCAGCGCCGCATTTGGATTCTCGTCAATCTCCCGGCCCTTGCGGCTTTCGTAATTTGTGAAAAAAATGAAGCCCCGCTCATCCACCCCCTTCAACAGCACAACCCGCGCGGAGGGAACCCCGTTGCGGTCCGCCGTCGCCAGCGTCGCCGCAGTGACGTCCCCGGTTTCTGAACCCGTGAGCATCACCAAACTCTTATAAACCCCAATGCAGAGCTTGCGCAATCGCCCCCCGGCCCGACGCCCGGAAGCTTCATCGAACCATCTCTTGAACTGGTCAACAGGATCGCCGGCCAGATCGCGCCGCCTCATGCTGGACAGTGTGTACTCCCGTCGAATCTCCGCAATTCCCATGTCGCCAGTATAGAAGCCGCACCCCGCCGAGTCGAGTGGCGCGTGGGGCCGCCTCATTGGCCTTTGTATTGCTTTGATGCGACTGTTTAAGAGATCGGACAACTGCAAGCTGAAGCCAAACGAGACAAGAAATGACAAATCACGGGACAATACTGCTGGTGGAAAACGATCAGAACGACGTGTTGCTCATGAAGAAAGCGTTCGTTGAGGAAGTGATGCCTTCGGATTTGCAGGTCGTCGATTCCTATGCCGATGTTGTCAAGTATTTGAGCGGCGACGGTGTGTATGCGAATCGTGTCTCATTCCCAATGCCCTTCCTGATGATCCTCGATCTGAAGATACCCGGCGAAGGCGGTTTTGCCGTGCTCCGGTGGTTGCATGATCGTCCGGGATTGCGAAAAAAGTTCATCGTGATTGTGCTGAGCACAGCCGCTCTGGAACAGGAAATTCAGTTGGCGTATGAGCTGGGAGCGCAATCTTTTCTGGAGAAGCCCCTGGGATTCAAACAATTCGCGCAGACGGTTCGACGGATCAAGGAATATTGGATAGAACTGAACCTGCTGCCCCATTCACTTGTGGGCTTGACGGCGCTTTAGTCCAGGTCTGTGGCTGTCCCGGCTGCGGCCCATTGCGCAGGCTCACGGGATCTCTTTGGACACGTCCCTTGGAATGCAGCGCGAACTGCGCGCGGGTAAACAAAAACAATGGGGGCCGGAAACGGCTCTCTTTTTGTGTACTCCTGGTGCCAGTCAAAAAACGCTAAGGAAAGCGCAATCCCGGTGTGTCGCTGCCGATGTTTACAGTTCAACCTGCGGGGAATGTGGGAAGGGATGACGCCGGTCGTGCATGCTGCGTGGCCGGGAGTGCTTCTCTCCAAAGCAGTAATCATTTTATGCCAGTGAAATCAGATCGAACAGCATGGTTAAAAGGCGGCAAAGCCCGCTGCAACGTTGCGCCCCCCAATCAGACCAATCCGCACCGCCTGGTGCTCCTCGGCGCCCCCGGTGTCGGCAAAGGCACCCAGGCCGAGTTGCTCTCGGCCGAAGTCGGCGCGTGCCATTTGTCCACAGGAGATATATTCCGCGCCATCAAGACTGCCGACGCCTGCGAATGCACCCCGACCATGGCGCGCGCGCTGACTTGCATGGCCCGCGGAGACCTGGTTGCCGATGAAATTGTCCTGGGACTGGTGACCGAGCGGGCGGGATGCCTGCGCTGCAGAGGCGGTTTCCTGCTGGACGGATTTCCCCGCACCGTTGCACAGGCCGAAGCGCTGGACAAAGTGCTCGAGACCCAAAAAGTAACTGTGGATGCCGTTTTGAATTATGACCTGCCCCTGGAACAAATCATTTCCCGCCTGAACGGCCGGCGAACCTGTTCCATTTGCAAATCCGTTTTCCACGTCGACACGCGCCCGCCCCGGACGCAGGGCATCTGCGATCATTGCGGCGCAGCATTGTATCAGCGCGAGGATGACCGGATGGAATCGGTCCGCGTGCGGATGGACGCCTATCAGAAAAGCACCGCTCCCTTGACGGAATATTATCGTCGAAAGGGGTTGCTCCTGTCCATTCCTGCCGAAGGCGCGCCCGAAGAGATCCTTGCGCGCACCCTCAAGGCTCTCAAGGCAAGAAAAGGCTGAGAGGGCTGCTGAAGTTTGCTTGCCAGATCTGGCCGTGAAGGTTAGGAGGTGAGTCATGCAGCAATCGCTTGTGATGACTCTCCTGGGAGAGGACCGACCGGGTTTGGTGGATGCGCTAGCCAGTATC
>DASRKU010000159.1:0-2457 GCA_035648815.1 Verrucomicrobiia bacterium
CGCGTCGGCTTTTGCCGCCGGCCCGGCGCGATCGCGCCTTCACGCGCCGCGCCCTCGACTGGCGGAGCTGAGGCGGTGACTCGCCGCACAACCTGCAGCGCGAGGATAATCAGCGCCGGGCCGGCGGCAAAAGCCGACGCGATAAATCGAGGGCCCACAATCGCCGAGTTCCAGAACGGCCGCCCTCCCAGGCCAACGTAGAGAAAGGCCGTGACGGTATGAATCGAAATGGCCCAGACGATCGCGACGAACACGAAGGGGATATAAAACCATTTGGACGCTTTTTTCTTTTGATACCGGCAATAGAGCAGGTACCCGCAGATGTACACATTGAGGAACAGGTAGCCGTTCAAGACGATCACGTCCCAGCTCAGCATGGAAGCGGGAAAATTGAGCTGGCCCAGTCCGGGGATGAGGTGCCAGAAGCGATCGGGCCGGCCGAGGTCGACCGTCACGAACGCCAGGCACATCAGGATGGCCGCCACGGCCAGCAATTCACCAAAGATGACCAGGTCATGCAGTTCCTCGTTGTTGTAAATGTAGACGGGTATGACCATCATCACCGCCGCTGCGGCCACGCCGACCAGGAACGTAAAGTTGGCGATGTAAACTCCCCAGGAGACTTCATCGCTCATGCCGGTGACAATCAGGCCCTGAGCGAATTGCCGGGCGTAGGCATTGAGGCCGAGCAGGCAGAAAACCGTCAGCGCCCCCATCCACGCGTAATAACGCCAGTCGCCCACAAAGGCGATCCGCGCGCAGCGCCACAGAAAAACAAAATAATTCCGGATCGCGCGCATCATACGTCGAAGTAGTAAAAGAAGCGGGGCGAAGTTCCCAATTCCTCTTTCAACTGAATGAACACCCGCTTGTTCTTGAGGATGTAGGAGACCTCGCTGTTGGGATCCAGGATGTTCCCGAATTTGCGCGCGCCGGCCGGGCAGACCTCCAGGCAGGCCGGGTAGCGGCCCGCGCGTGTGCGCTGAATGCAGAAGTGGCATTTCTCCATGACACCCTGCCGACGCGGACGGTTTCCCAGGTAAGCCATCTCCGGGTTGATCCGCTCCTTCGGGATTGAGGGTTTGGTGAAGTTGAAGTGCCGCGCCCAATAAGGACAGGCCGCTTCACAGTAACGGCAGCCAATGCACCAATCGTAATCAATGACCGTGATCCCGTCGGATTCCTGCCAGGTGGCATGGACCGGGCACACCTTGACGCATGGCGGGTTCTTGCATTGCTGGCACTGCACCGGCATGTAGAAAAAGCCGCTCTCCGGAACCAACGCCGGCGCGTAGTTGTGCTCGGCCTTCTCGATGTCCAGCGAACCATGCGGCAAACGCAGGACCCGGATATACTGGATCTCCGGGTTTCGGGATTGATTGTTTTCCGCCACGCACGCGTGAACGCATTTGCGGCATCCAATGCAGCGGGTCAGGTTCAAACAATAAACATATTCCACCCCGTCCATCGGCTTGAGATCGCGAACATGCGGACGGATGCCGTACTGTTGTTCGACTTCGTTTTCGATGCGCTTCAGGACCTTGGCCATGTCCTCGGGCGTCATCTCCTTGTAATACTTCTGCATGAACCGTTCGGCCGTCGGAAAATCGTTCATTTCCATCAGCGGCTTCAAGCTGGCGGCCAGCGCCGCCAATCCCGTCGTCAACACCGCCGACGTTCGCAGGAAACTGCGCCGGCTCACGCCTGCATTGGCGCCCGGATTTGGGGTTGGATTGTTTCCAGGGGCGGGCATATCAGGTGTGGGAGAATGTTTCAGTGGCCGTCACGGGCACGGCCCGCAGCGGGTGCGGTCCGGGCGCGGGCGCCCGCGAGGGAAATCGCGGCGAGTGCGGATTATGGCAATTGACGCACGCTTTGCGCTGGGCAGACCCCATCTTCGCATCCCAAAACCCGCTGATCCGTCCGTGCGCCCCGGCTTCCCAGTCCCGATACGTCGGCCCGTGGCAACTGCCGCACAGAACCGGGCTGTCGGCAAATTTCACCTCGCGTCCGTCGCGCGTTTGAAGCAGCTCCAGGTTCGTTTCATTGTGGCAATTGAAACAATTGTTGTTTCGGCCATGGCTCCCATGCCCCATCACAATATCCGCATGTTCCTTCGGTATGATCAGGTTCTGGTCGGCGTCATAGCGCAGCGTCGGAGCCTTTCCCTTCTCATGGCACGCGTAACAGTCAAAGTCCGACAAATCCTCCCCCGCCCGCACCAGGTCCGCGTAGGACCGTCGCACGGTCGCCGTGTCCAGAAAATTAGTCCCCACCAACGCGATCGGATACAGCAGCGCCGGACGCCTCTGCGGGATCAGGAAAAAAACAACGGCCAGCCCCGTGAAAATCAGGCATAACGCCGTCAGCACCGAGCTCGTTTTAGCGGATCCGTTCATCGGCTGTCCCGCCGATGGGCGGGCTTGCTGGGTTTTGTCACAGTCGTATTCATCGGTT
>DASRKU010000160.1:0-10723 GCA_035648815.1 Verrucomicrobiia bacterium
TTCAGGCAACAAATGGCGCTCAATCCCCAGGTTCTTGAATCCCTCAATCAATTGCATCGTCGTGGTCTTCGCCACCTGGCAATCGGTGTGCCCGATGATCGCAATCTCTTTTCCACCTTTCACGACGCACGCCAGCGACAGCGACCGGACGGTGCTGCTCATCGAGCTCGTGATAATATTACCCGCAGTGCGCAGCCAGATGAATTGCTCCCCAGGCAATCCCAGGACATTCGGGAACAGCGCGTTCAGCCGCGGATCGATGCAGGTGAGCGCGACGACAGGCAGCTCATTTTCGAAATCAGCGACGCGGACACCTGCCTTCTCGTCCCCATCGATTGCCCGGTGGTTCGCGTCAATAATGGCTTCGAAGAGGCGCATGCGGAATCAGGATCACGCCGACCGTGGGGAGTTGCGTTTCGAATGGCCTATCAGCAAATAGAGAATTGCCCCCAGCACGTGGAGAAACACAATGGCCAGGACCCAACCCACTTTTTCGCCATCACCGAGGCCTTTGTTCTGGATCGCATCCACCAGCATCCAAATCCAGAAAACGGTCGCGAGCAAAGCAAGTGCGGCCAGGACCGCCACTCCAAATACAACCATCACGCCACCAATGGCAAAAAGTGCAAACATCATTCAGCCTTTCGTTCGCCTGATTTGCTGTCTTTGTCCATCGCCTTCTTGAGGGCGGGCACCTGCTCGAGCAATTTCTCAAGCTTAATACCTGTCAGGCTTTCAATCACCGGCGGCAATTGGCTGATGATTTGCGTCACATCGCCGGTGAGTTTGCTCGCGCCCCCGCCGTTTCCCGCGCCGCTGTTGATGATCACAATCTTTTCGGTCTTCGCCAGCGGTTCGCTGATCTTGCCGGCCACATCGGGCAGGATGCGGACAATCATCTCGATCACCGCCGCCTCGTTATATTGCTTGAACGACTCCGCCTTCACCCGCATGGATTCGGCTGTTGCTCTGCCTTGCGCCTCAATCACCGCCGCCTCGGCCAGACCACGCGCTTTGTTCGCCTCCGCCTCGGCAATACCCGTGGCTTTGAACACGTCGGCACTGGCAAACCCGGTCGCTTTTGTCGCCGATGCCGACCCGGCCGCTTCGGTTTCCAACTGGAATCTACGCGCATTCGCCAGTGTCTCCACGCGGTACCGCTCGGCGTCGGCGGGCTTCTGCACGGTGGCTTCCAGCTCCCGCTGCCTGCGCAGGATTTCCTGCTGTTGCAGCTCGATCTGCTTCTGTTTCTCGATGATGTTGACCTGGACTTCCTCGGCTTTCACCAGTTGCCCGGTCTTGAATTTCTGGAGGTCGTACGCCAGGTCGGCTTCGGCCTTCTTCTGGTTCACCGCCGCCTGGTACTGCGCCACGTTCGACTGGTAGTCGCGCTGGGCTTCGGCGATTTTTGTGTCCGCCGCAAACTTGGCTTCCTGCCCGGCCTGGGTGGCCTGGGCGGAACGAATCGTGGCGTCACGATCGGCCTCGGCCTGCGCGATCACAGCATCCCGTTTGACTTGCGCAATCCGGGGCTTGCCCAGCGCGTCGAGGTACCCCTGGCTGTCACGAATGTCCCGGATCGTAAAGCTGACGATGCCCAAACCCATGTTCGCCATGTCGCCCGCAGCTACTTCCTGCACCTTGGACGCGAAGGCATCCCGGTTCTGATAAATCTCCTCCACCGTCATTGTGCCCAAAATCGCGCGCAAATGTCCTTCCAGGGTCTGCATCGCGATGTTCTTGATGTCCTCAGTCCCCTTGCTCAGGAACTGTTCGGCCGAAGTCGCGATCGAGACATCGTCTCCCTTGACTTTGATCTGCGCCACTCCGTCCACCCGAACCGGCACGCCCTTGCTCGTGTACACTTCAGGGGTTTGGACGTCGATCGTCAGCAATTCCAGAGACAGCAGGTCCACCTTTTCAATCACCGGGATGACAAAGGTGCCGCCGCCCTTCACCACCCGAAACCCGCGAAGCTGAATTGTTCCGTCAGGATCCGTGTACCGATGCTTGCGGCCCGAAACCACCAGCACCTGGTTTGGGCCCACCTTGGTATAGCGGCTCGCCCAAATCGCCATGAACAGTATGACGACAATGACGAGGCCAAAGACGGCAATGAGCGCGATGCCCATCGTGCTGGTGGACAACTGCGCCAGGATCAGTGAGTGGTTCATATGAGTGGGTTAGGGTTCAAGTTGCAGAGATTCAAACGGGCTGAACATAAAATTGGGCGCCAACAATGCGCACGATTCTCACCGTCTGCCCGCTAGCAACGGCAGCACCGAGTTCCTCGCGCGCCGGGGCTGTATATCGCGTGCCGGCTTGCACGTAGGCAATCTCTCCGACCCCCTGCGTGGGTATCGGCGTGATGATAGTGGCCGTTTGGCCGATCAGAGTTGCGACGCGCGATTCGCTGGAGCTTTGCGTCTTGTAGAAAATCGTGCCGAACAACCACACTACCCCGGCGGCAATCGCGAGCCCGCCCAGGATTGACAGGGGCATGTTGATCCAGGCGCTGCGCGTGGCTTCAATGCGTGAAAGAATCATGCCCAACCCACCTACGGCCGTCATGAACGATGCAATCGTCGTGGGGCTGAAGGGCGACATGCCGGGCATTCCCGTGTGCTCGTACCCGGCTTCAGCGTGTCCTCCCGTGCCGACATCGCCCCCGTGGGCGTCATGCCCGCCGAACAGATGTCCCACCACGGCGCTCACAAGGCTGAATACAATTCCAACTCCAAAACATATCGAATAGATCAGAAATTCCATAGGACCTCGCTCATTTGCTGTCACTATAAACGATCAAACAAAAAGCTCTTGCAAGCACGAAAGGAACACGCTCCGAGCCGCTGCCTGCATCATGCTTCAAACAACCCCGCAATAGCACGTATAAACCGCCGGCAAGTTTGCAGCCCGAACGGCACCCCACGCGTGCCTGGAAAAGAAACTTTTTGACGCCGCGCCCCGGTTGTTGGAAACTCCACGCGAAGCCCAACTATGAACATCAAAACAACCTGCCTTCTTACAGCCATGTGTCTGAATCTCGTCGCCTTTGCCAAGGACGTGGACGTCAGCAAACTTCCCCCGCCTTCCGATCGGAAGGACGTGACTTACCAAAACGACATCAAACCGATTCTCGAACAGTCGTGCGTGAAATGTCATGGCGTGCAAAAGCCAAAAGCCAAGCTGCGCCTGGACAGTCTCGAGGGTGTGCTCAAGGGCGGGGCAGACGGCAAAGTCGTGGATCCAGGCAATAGCGCCAAAAGCTTGCTGGTGATCAACGTGGCGCACCTCGGCCACGAGGACGACTTCATGCCCCCGCCCAATAACAAAATGAAGATCCAGCCGCTCACCGCCGAGCAGATCGGCGTGATCCGCGCCTGGATCGACCAGGGCGCGAAGTAGCCGGGGAAGTGCGAAGGATGAGCGCGCCAGCACCTGGAGTGCGTGCGCTTTAGCGCCGCTCTGGATTTTCCACCCTTCGCATCAGTCATCACCCTCAGCACTGTCCAACCCAGAGCGCCGGTAAACCGGACGCACTCCATGCGCTATCGCGTTAGCCTTTGCCAGGGTGTTTGACAGCCACATTACCCTGCCGGCGCAGCCAGGGGCTTGCGTTTCAATTCCCTGATCTCCTGCTGCTGGCGCAGCAATCCCATGCGCGTCCCCTCATCCGTCTCGACCTGGTTGGCGCGCCGGGCCAATTCCTGGAGCTGAGCATCCAAATGACGGTTGCGCAGGGTGACGGCGATGTCGGCGAGCTGCTGGGCCGGATTTGGGAGCGAACGTTCTTCGGTGGCGGCTTCCGTGATCAGGTTTTGCATCCCCGGCGTTTCGCATCCGGCTAGAAAATTTCCCAGGTTCACCCAGGACCCATTTCGGGCTGCCTCGAGCCGTTTGGTTATAATTTGGCGAACGTCCGGGTGCCGGATCCATTCCGGCTCGATATTTTGGAGCGCCCATTCCACCAGGTCCTCATGCACAAAAAGCAGCTTGATGAGCCAGTACTCGGGGATGGACGGTCGGGGCGGTGGTTCGGAAGTGCCGTCGCCGGTTTCCTCCTGTTCCGGGGCGCGGACAACAGCGCGCGAGGCTTTCCTGAACTCGGCCCTGACGGCATCGGCCGCGACTCCCAGCCGCAGCGCGGTCTTTTGCGCGTATTTGTCGATCAGAACGGCACTGCCGGTCTTATGCACGGCTTCCCCCATCCCGCGCAATATCCCAATGCGGCCTTTGTCGGTGGATGCATCATTCGACGAACAAAGGCGGTTGAGATAATAATCGAAGAATCCGCCGGCTTTATTGATGAGCTCTCGGAAAGCATCGCCGCCCTCCTGTTTGATGAAGCTATCAGGATCATGAGGCGGCGGCACAACAGCGACGCGCACCGCGAGGCCCGAAGCGAGCAAATGATCCAGGGACCGAACGGCGGCATTCTGGCCGGCTTCGTCCGAATCGAAACAAATCACGACCTCGTCGACGTATCGCTTAAGGATGCGCGCATGCTCGGCGGTGAAGGCGGTTCCCTGGGGCGCAACAATGTTCTGGATTCCAGCCGAGAAGCACGCGATTAAATCCAGTTGTCCTTCACAGACGATTGCGAACCCCGCATCGAGCAGCGCGCGCTTGGATTTATCCAGCCCGAAGAAGATTTTGCTCTTGGTGAAGATGGGCGTTTCCGGGGAATTGACGTACTTGGCGGTTTTTTCGTCGCCGCTGAGAATGCGCCCGCTGAAACCGACGACCCTGCCCTGCTCATCGCAGATGGGGAACATGAGCCGGCCGCGGAAACGGTCATAGAAATGATCGCCTCCCTCCTTGCGCACGATGAGCCCCGCCTTTTCGACGGACTCGGGATCGTGTCCCTTGCTCCTGGACCAGTTGACGGTGTCGTCCCAGAGGTCGGGCGCGTATCCGAGGCGGAATAACTGGATGGCTTCGGCGCTGACTCCTCGTTTGGCAAGGTAATCGCGGGCGATTTGGCCGCCGGCGTCGCTGGACAGGGCGGTTTGCCATCGCTGAGTGATTTGCTCATGAATGAGCAGCAAGGTTTCTTTCAGGTGCCGGCTCTGCTGCTCGCCAGGATTCTGTTCGTATTCAATCGGTATTCTGGCGCGCTCCGCCAGGCGGCGGACCGCCTCGACGAAGCTGATGTTTTCAAACTCCCGGACGAACGCGAACACATCGCCCCCCTTATGGCAGCCGAAGCAATGGAAAATCTGCCGATGGGGATTGACGTTGAAGCTGGGGGATTTTTCTTTGTGGAAGGGGCAGAGGGCGACGAAATTAGCGCCGGCGCGCTTGAGCGGCAAATAGGCGCCGATCACATCCACGATATCGCTGGCTGCCCGGATTTGTTCGAGCGTGCCAGAAGAGAAAAGCCCAGGCATGGAATTGTCGTCGAACGCCGACTTGCGGCGCCCTGCGACAATTAGAGGGCAACTTCCCGTCGTTTCAATTCTTTTTTCTCGGGAACCGTGGGTTTAATGAGGAGGAAGCCGAGATAATTTTTGATCAGCGGTCCGGAGATGGAGTGCTGGAAGACCTGTGCCTGGACGTTATAGAGTTTTGGAAAGTAAGTGCTGCCGTAGACGTCGTTCTGGTACTTGATATCCGCTTTGATTTCGGATGCGTTGAAACTCCGGGCATTCAAGAGGGCCATTGCCATGATCACCATGCAGGAGAACCGGACCATGCCGGCGACCATGCCCAAATAGAACTCACTGCGTCCAAAAACTTCCCCACTGACCAGTTTTTCGCCGACCGATTTCTTGACCATTCCGAAGGCGATGGCGATGACGAGGGCGACGGCGGCATAGCCGATCAGGAAGCCGTTGAGCTGGTTGAACACGGGCGAAGTGGTGCAGACGAAGCTGCCGATCGGTTCGTAGAAGAATGCGCAACCAACCATGAGGGCGACCCATTTGAGCAGCATCAGCAATTCTTCCGACATTCCATGCTTTCGGCCTTGTTGCAGCCCGAACAGGAGGGAGATGACGATCACCAGGTCAAACCAGTTAAAAGGCAATGTATCCAAACTCATAATTCGCAATGGCCGGCTGACCGGTGGATCGGGGAGCTCGGGCCTGAAGGGAATTTGAAGCCAGATTTGTGCCAGAAATCAGGGCGGATTCTGGATCATCCATTCGCGGATGGCCTCTGACTGGGCGTTGTGCGGGTCGAGTTCGATGACTTTGAGGTAGCATTCGCGGGCTCGTGCGGGATTGTGGACGATCTGCGCGTAAATGTTGCCCAGGGCGAGGTGAGCTCGCGGTTCGCTGGGATACCTGGAAACAATTTTTCTGAATTCATTGACAGCATCAACGATGTAGTTGGACCGTTTCAGCAGCAGCGCGAAATTATACCGCGCGTCCGGCGATTCCGGCCGGATCGCCAGCGCAAATTCATAGGCCATGAGCGCCTGCGCCAGGTTGCCGGTGGCGGTGGCCGCAAGTCCCATGTTGTAATAGGCATCGTAATCGGCGGGGTCCAATTGCGTTGCCTGCCGGTAGCCCTGGATGGCTTCAGGCAAATGGTTGGCCTGCTGAGCCTGCAAGCCTTGCGCGAAGACCCGTTGCGCGGCGGCTTCATCCCCCTTCACCGGCTTCGATGGAGACCGGTAATGGTAACGCGGACCGCTGAATCCTGTAAGTGAGGGGCCGGGATTCGCACTGGCCACCGCGGACTGGGAATTCGATTTGGGCTGGGAATGGAATGGGTTGATACGGGCCATGAAACCCGGCTTCTCGGGTTTTGGCGCCGATGCGGTCTTTGGAACAGAGGATTTAACCTGAACCGGCGGTGGAGCTCCCGTCGATGCAACGGCGGGTTCCGGCGATTTGAGAACTGGTTCGGATGGCAATTTTACGGCCTCCAATTTTGTTTCCTCGACTGGCTCGCGCGTGGTCCTGGGGGTGTTGGTCGGGATGGTCGCCACTGCCGGAGCGGCGGGATGCGTCAAGGGCCGGGGTTGGAGTTTTGGAACGTTCGTGACGGATGCCGTGGAAATTGCCACGGTGGGCGTCGGGACGGGTGGATGAATTGTTGGCGGATTCAATTGTTGTTCGAGATCGCGCACGGCTGCCTGCACGTCGGCCTGGTTCGGCGCCGCATCAGGCAACGCGAGGTACTCGCGGTATTTCTTCAATGCGAGAGGCCGGTCGTTCAAGTACCAATGCGAAACGACGGCCAGGTTGAGCATGGCGGGGCCGTAGACCGGCTGCTGTTTCAGCGCGCGGTTGAAGTATTGGGCGGCTTCGTGCGGCCGGTTGTGTTCGAATTGAATCAAGCCCAATCCGTTCAAAGCTTCCGGATTAAGCGGGCCGAGGCGCAGCGCTTCATCGTAGGATTTCTGCACCGCGGCGAGGTCGGCGGCGCGGGCCGACGGCGGGGCGCTGCGGACAGACCTGAGTTGCGCAGACGCCAGTTTGAGCCAGCCGGGCACGGAATTTTTCCGCAATGATGTGTACGTGATTAATTCCGCCTTTGCAGAATCGAATTTCTTCTGGTCGATCCAGAGGCAGCCAAGATTGTAATGCGCTTCGACGAGGTCAGGATCGAGCTTCAAAGCCCTGGTATAAGCAGGAGCGGCGTTGGTGGGCTGGTTGGCGTATTGACAAGCCAAGCCAAGGTAATTCCATGCTTGCGCGTTCGACGCCAGCAGCGACGTCGCCGTCTTCAACTTGTCGATGGCTTCCAGGTATCGTCCATCCTCCAGCAGTTTCTTTCCCTGAAGAAAAGCCCGGGGGCCGGGTGGTGTGCACCCGGCAAACACAGCGGCCGTAAGCAGCAAAATCAGAACTCGTTTTGCAACAGCCTTTTTGGTGGTCAGCATCAGGGATCGTGGTACCATCCATGCCCTGACGTGTCAAGAAACGCACAGAATAGAGTCTCGCTCCCCTTCAGCTTTGCGGGGCTCGGTTGTGCGTTGATGCTGCTGGCCGTCGCGACGGCGATCGCCGCCGACAATTTCCCTTTCCCGCGAACCGTCAATGGACGTTCACGAGTGATTATCGTGACAGACCCGGAAGCAACAGAAGCTTTCGAACCACGCCCGGACCGCGTGAAAGCGATGGTGGACGAGGGAATGGCGCATTTGACGCAAAAGACAAATTCAGCCCAAGCCTGGCTGTCCCTTGTTTCCACGCAGGACATTGTCGGCATCAAGGTCTTTTCGGAGCCGGGTCCCAACAGCGGGACGCGTCGAGCGGTTGTTGCGGCGGTGGTTGAGGGATTGCTGTCGGCTGGACTGAAAACCAACCAGGTCATCATCTGGGACAAATACCAGTCGGACTTGCGATTGGCCGGTTTCATGGAACTGGCCAGGAAGTATGGCGTCCGGGTGGCGGGCAGTGCGGAGGCCGGTTACGAGGAAACGAATTTTTACGCCATGCCGCTGCTCGGCAACCTGGTTTGGGGCGATCATGAATTCGGCCGGAAGGGTGAAGGCGTGGGACGCAAATCGTTTGTTTCAAAGCTCGTCACCGAGCAGATGACGAAAATCATCCAAATCACGCCGCTCATCAATCACAACGAGGCGGGTGTTTGTGGGAACCTGTTCAGCCTGGCGCTGGGCAGCGTGGATAATACAACGCGATTCCTGTCGGATTCAGGGAGGCTGGCGACGGCATTGCCGGAAATCTACGCGCTGCCGGCGTTGGGAGATCGCGTGGTGTTAAATATCGTGGACGCATTGATATGCCAGTACGAAGGCGAAGAGCGCAGCCTGCTTCACTACTCCACAATGCTGAACCAATTGCGGTTCAGCACCGATCCGGTCGCTCTGGACGTGCTTTCGTTAACGGAACTGGAGCATCAGCGGGAACTGAACAAATCCCCGGTGAGCCGATCCAACCTGGCGCTGTATGACAACGCCGCGCTCCTCGAACTTGGGGTCAACGATCCCAGAAAAATCGTGGTCGAAAGAGTTCCGCCTGCTCCTTGATTTCAAATCTGAATTTGAAATCAATTCTCAGTGGGGACGAGGCCGTCCCCACTCCTTCATGAATTGGCGCTGATGCTCGACAGCCTGCGCGAGAAGCAGCTTGCTCAAACCCGGTTCGTGAATACTTTTGCTGTCCAAATGATTGACCAAACCGCCGCCAGCGACATCCCTCCATTTCCTCCGGGAGTGACGATCACACAATTGGAGAACGGGCTGACCATTATTGTCCGGGAGGATCATAGCGCTCCTGTCGTTTCGGCGCAGGCATGGTGCATGGCCGGAAGCATTCACGAAGGCAGATGGGTGGGAGCGGGATTGTCTCATGTCCTGGAACACATGCTGTTCAAGGGCACCACAAAAAGACCAGGCGCGCGGATCGATCAGGAAGTGCAGGAGGCCGGCGGATACATGAACGCGTATACGAGCTTCGACAGGACCGTATACCACATCGATGTGCCGAACACCGGGGCGGGCACCGCGATCGACATCTTATGCGACATCATGCAGCACGCGACATTGCCGGCTGACGAACTTGCCAAGGAGCAGGACGTCATCCGACGCGAGATGGACATGAACGTGGATGATCCGGGCCGGCGTTCCAGCCGGCGATTATTCGAAACGGCATATACGCGCAGCCCGTATCGGTTCACCGTGATTGGATATCCCGACATTTTCAACGAGCTGAAGCCCGGTGACATTCGCGCCTATTTCGATGAAAAGTACGCGCCCAATAATGTTTTTTATGTGGTTGCCGGCGATATCAAGCGGGACGAAGTCGTGGCCCAGATTCGGGCCGCTTACGAAAAGAACAAAGCCCGGCCGATTGCACCGGCCGTTCTGCCCGAGGAACCGCGGCAAACTGCGCCCCGCGAGATCATCGAAGAAGCGCCCATAGAGCTCGGGCATATGCATTTCGCGTGGCATATTCCGGATCTGCGGCATCCCGACGTGCCGCTTTTGGATGTGCTTGGGGTCCTGCTCGGTCATGGCCGCAGCTCGAGGCTGTACCGGGAAGTCCGGGACAAACAAGGGGTGGTGCATCACGTCGACGCATGGACCTATAGCCCGGGCAATCCTGGTTTGTTCGGCATGAGCGCCGTGGTCGATGGAGACAAATTCATCCAGGCCCGCGACGCCATGCTCGGCGAGATCGAAAAACTGAAGACCGCGCCTGTTGATTCCAACGAATTATCGAAAGTTGTCCGTCAATTCATCTCCGGCACGCTGTCAGCCCGCAAGACGATGCAAGGCCAGGCACAGGATCTCGGGTCCAACTGGCTGGGAGCCACTGATCTGAATTTTTCCGAGCGTTACCTGGCCGCAGTGAAGCAGGTGACACCCCCGGAGTTGCAGCGGGTCGCCCGGCAATACCTGACACGGGAGAACACGACGTTGTACGCGCTGCTGCCGGCCGGGGCCGCTCCGCGAATTTCACTTGAAGCAACCGCCACCCGCGAACAGGCCATTGAGAAACTGGACTTGTCAAACGGCCTGAGATTGCTGGTGAAACAGGATCACCGGCTTCCATTTGTGGAATTTCGCGCGCTTTTCCAGGGAGGAATGCTCACCGAATCAGCCGAAAACAACGGGGTCACTCAACTGATGAGTAAAATGCTCCTGAAAGGAACCCGATCCCGAAACGCCGAAGCGATCGCAGGTGAAATCGAATCGCTCGGAGGCAGCATCGATACCTATTCAGGGAACAACAGTTTTGGCGTGAATATTGAGTTGCTCAGCGGCGATTGGGAGACCGGGTTCGAGCTGCTGGCGGATGTGCTG
>DASRKU010000161.1:0-2605 GCA_035648815.1 Verrucomicrobiia bacterium
CACATGGAGCTTGCTCGTGACGATGCCGGGATACATCAAGCGCTCATTGCCGAATTCTCTCGCGAACAATGGCTTCACATTGCGGATGAGGATCCCCTTGTCCTGGAACCATTGGAGTTGGTCCTCCGGGACTTCATGCGCCAGGAGCATATAATCCCCTGCCCAACCGGCGTTCCAATAGACGCTCGAAAAAAGCTGCTTCGCCTGCGGCAGAAAGTTTCTGTCCGCAAGAGTCACTAATAAATTCCTGGGCACGTTCGTGGGGTTGGCCGCGCGCAGCGCGGCCCTACCGTGATTTGTTTTTGGTCAGATCGGCTGGCGGAATACTTTCGCGACCGACTTCTTCAACCGCGTCCTCAGCGCAATGTGGTTCCGCCAATTGCGCGTAATCTGGCCGCATTTCCTCGGCAACCACACCGTCAGGATCGTCTTGTAGCACAGAAGCCGCTCCCGGACCGGCATCGGCATTCGCGCAATCGCGCTTAAAAACCCCATCCCCACCCTCATGTCGGGATGAATGAACCGCTTCAGGCTCTTCTGGGAAGGATCAAACCACGCCTGAAATTGAAGCCAATTCCTGTTGGTATTGGTGGAAATGTCCGGATGCACCCGGCGTTGAAACAGCACTTCGGGAAATTCCCGGATTTCCCCGAGCAAGGCCACTTCAACCAGCAGCACAAAGTCGGAGGCGAAATACGGTTGAATGAGCCGCGTTTTTTTTAGCGCTTCAGCGCGAAATAATCCAAACTGGGCAGGCGCCCAACACACATTCCGCAGCACTTCCGCGATGCGCTCGTGGGGATGGGATTGCCTTGCGTCCAGGCACTCCACAACCGCCGCCGTTCTGTTTCCGTTCTCATCGATGATTTCCGATGTCGGAGCAACCAGCACGGTGCTCGAGGAGGCTTGTCCGAAGATCTCGATGCATCGCCTCAAGCAGCCCTGCAGATGGACGTCATCATGCGCAGCCCATTTAAAGAACTCGCCTCGGGCCAGTCCAACCACTCGATTGTAATTCCCGCTGGCGCCAATGTTGGTGTCGTTCCTCGAATAGCGTATTCGGTTGTCCCTGAAGGCAAAATCCAGGCAAATATCCCGGGTCGCGTCGGTGGAGGCATTGTCCGAAATGATTAATTCAAAATCGCCGTAATCCTGATTTAAAATCGAAGCCACCGCCTGCCGGAGATAGCGCTCTCCGTTATAGACCGGCAAACCAACGCTGATTTTGGGAACGTGCATTTTCCGCTAGGAACTTTTTGTCTCTGCCTTGTTGCCGCGAAAGCGCTGAAGCACCTGGTTCAGCATATCCATATACAGATCCTTCTGACCCATGACGAACAAAAGCAACCATCCATAAAGGCCGAGCACGATTCCTAATCCAAGAACGACAGTGGGGAGCGCCGGCAGCCTGCCGCCGAGGGCGAATTTAAACGCCAGCCCCGCCGCCGCCGCCGCCAATCCAGCAAGAATGGAGTGCCGGGTTGCCTGCCACAAATGTGCCCAGGTAATTCCAGTGCCGTGCTTGGACCACGCGATGACCGGCAAAGCCAGCAAGACCATCACCGTCGAGTAACCCAGCGCAACGCCTTGCGGCCCGTAATGAAGGCCCAGGACGATTCCCAGAATGACCGATGGCGCGATCACAAACGCAATGTTCAGGCTGCGCCCGACCCGGCCCGATGCCGTGAGAAACCAGCCGAATGGATTGATCAATCCAAAAACCAGGACCGTTGGGGCCAGCAACCGGAAAATGGGAATCGCCCCGATCCACTTCGGCCCGAGAACGACGCGGATGACCTCTTCCGCGAACAGTATGGACGCGATCATTGTGGGGATGGTCATGGACAGCACGATGGAGTACGCCTTGAGGAAGGCGCCGCGCAGGCGGGGCGGATCCGATTGCAGCCGGGACAGGGCGGGAAACGCGACGTTGAACATTGCCGAGTGCAACTGGGTCGTTGGCAGGTTAACAAGTGAATATCCTCTTCCGTACAATCCCAGCGCGGCGGCGCCCCAATACCGGCCGAGGAGAAACTTTTCGGTGTTATACCCAATATACACGACCAGGTTGTTCAGCGTCACCATCCCCCCGAATTGGAACATGGACCGCAGTCCGCAGCCTCGGTGCGGCAATCCTGGAATCCAGGGGACAGCGATCCATAACCCCACCAGGATTGCAAGGGGTCCGCTGACGGTCATGCCGATCAACGACCAATATCCGCAACCCGCCACCGCCATTCCAATTCCTATAGCGAGGCTTATGGCGAGAGCGGTAATCTCAATCTTAACGCGAGTGACAAAACGCATGCCGCGCATCAGCAGCGCCGCGTGCTGCGAACTGAGCCCGCCCAGCACAAACGTCATCGCCAGAACGATGGTGATCCAGAACAAACGGGGCTCGTGGTAAAACGCCACCAGCGCCGGGGCGAGAGCCGCCGTTACCATGGCCAGTGCGGTTCCAAGCGCGACGTTGATCCAGAAAAGGGTGGAAGTCTGCTCGTGTGTCACCACATCCCGCTGCACCGTCGCCATGCTCAGGCCGATATCGCCGAACAAGCCCAGGATTCCCGTGACAGCCATGACCATTCCCTGCAAACCAAAGTCC
>DASRKU010000162.1:0-4575 GCA_035648815.1 Verrucomicrobiia bacterium
GCTTTGCGGCCGGCCCGATCAGCTCGTCTTTCAAGCCCAGGCCCGCCGCGAGCTTTCTGGCCTGGTAAGGAAAAAGCCCCAGCGCCGGGTCGATGTGTTCCTTCAGAATCTTCTCCGGCATCGTCGCCGCGACTTCCTCGATGTCCATGCCTCCTTCCGTGCTGGCCATGATCACCGGCCGGGAAACGGCCCGGTCCAGCAGGACGGCGAGATAGAGTTCCTTGCGAATGTCAGGGGCCATCGCGACGAGCAGTTTGCTGACGAGCCGGCCTTCGGGCCCTGTCTGCTTTGTCACGAGCACGTTGCCCAGCATGGCCGCTGCGTTTTCAAAAACTTCCTTTGCGCTGGCGCAAACCTTGACGCCGCCTTTGAAACCATTCTTAAAAGTCCCCTTGCCGCGGCCTCCGGCGTGGACCTGGGATTTCACAACCACCTTGCTCGCGCCCGCCGCAAACAACCCCTCGGCCACGGCCCGCGCTGATTCGGCCGTGTCACACACTTCCCCCGGCGGCAGCGCCACCCCTTGCCGGCCCAGCAACTGCCTGGCCTGGTACTCGTGTATGTTCATTGTAGTCGCCCCGTCCTCTCCCCCGCCCGGCTTTGCACGCGAGACGTCGACATCCGGAGGAGCGCGGGACCGGCTTACGGCCGGTCCTTGATCGGAATGTAATGGTTCAGCGTCGCCCCGATGTAGATCTGGCGAGGTCGATAAATGCGGGCTTGCGGGTCCTCCATCACTTCCTTGAAATTCGCAATCCATCCCGGCATGCGGCCGATGGCGAAGATGACCGTAAACATTTCAACCGGGATCCCGATCGCGCGCATGATGATGCCGCTGTAGAAGTCCACGTTCGGGTAGAGCTTGCGTTCGACGAAATAGGAATCCTTCAGGGCGGCCTCTTCCAGGCGCTTGGCAATGTCCAGCAGCGGATCGCGCACGTGCAGCTTCTCCAGGACATCGTCGCAGGCTTTCTTGATGATCTTGGCGCGCGGGTCGTAATTCTTGTAAACGCGATGTCCGAAGCCCATCAGGCGCTTGCCGCTGTTTTTGTCCTTTGCCGCCTCAATGAACCTGGAGCCATCGTCGCCGGAGCTGTGGATTGCCTCCAGCATTTCGAGCACGGCCTGGTTGGCGCCGCCGTGCAGCGGACCCCACAACGCGCACACCCCCGCCGCCGCGCTGGCAAACAGGTTGGCGCGGCTCGACGCCACCATCCGCACCGTGGCCGTCGAACAATTCTGCTCGTGATCGGCGTGCAGCAGAAAAATCAGGTCCAGCGCCTTCACCATCTCCGGCTTCATGTCGTAATCCTTGTAGGGAATCGAGAAGAGCATGTGCAGGAAATTGGCCGTGTACTTGTAATCCGGCCGCGGATAAATGATCGGCAGCCCGCGCGATTTTCGGTAGGCAAACGCGGCGATGGTGCGGACTTTGGAAAGCAGGCGGGCGGCTTCCACTTCGAAATGGTTGCGCATCGTTTCCGACGTCAGCAACTCGGGGTAATAGCAACTGGCCGCGTTGATCATCGCCGACAGGATTGCCATGGGATGCGCGTTCGAGGGAAAGGCTTCGAAGTGATACGTCATGTCCTCGTGCAGCAGCTCGTTTTCCGTGAGCAACTCCGAAAAGCGGCGCAGCTCGGCGCTGTTGGGCAACCGGCCCATGATGATCAGGTGCGCGACTTCGATGAAGGTGGATTTCTCGGCCAGTTCCTCGATCGGAATGCCCCGGTAGCGAAGGATTCCTTTTTCGCCGTCGATGAAAGTGACCTTGCTGCAACAGGAGCCGGTGTTCCCATAGCTGTCGTCCAGAGTGATGTAACCGCTCTCGTTGCGCAGCGATGAAATATCCACCGCACGTTCCTGCTCGCTGCCTTCGACGACTGGAAGAGCATAGCTTTTCCCGTTCAGTTTTAATTCGGCCTTAGTATCCATAACTTTTATCTCATCTTGTTTGCCACTTGCACAGCCCGACAAACTAGGCGGTTCGAAATGGTCAGGCAAATCATAAATGGCATTTCACTTGAATTCAACCGGGCACATATGCAGATTGCCGCCTCATGAAAAATCCGGTCTGGCGAGTCCTGTGGCTTGCGCTCGTGCTGATGGCCAGCCTTTCAGCAGGCGCCGCGGCTATCCGGCGGGGTGAACGGGTCCCGGTTCCCGGCAGGGCTTATGTGCCCCTTGCCTCCTGGGCCCGGGCCAATGAATTCGAAATCCGCTTGCTCGAACGCGACAAGATGCTCGAATTGAGCAATCGCTCCGCCCGCCTGGTCTTTACCCTGGATCCGCGCCAGGATTCCCGAAAAACCAGGATCAACGGCGTCACCGTGTGGCTCGCCTTCCCGCTCCTCACCCAGGGCGGACGCACGTTCATCTCCCAAACCGATCTCGCCTCAACTCTCGGCCCTGTCCTCGCCCCTTTCAAAAGGCAGCCGGCCAAAAAACTTAAAACGATTTGCATCGACCCCGGTCACGGCGGCAAAGACCCCGGCTTTCGCGTCGGGTCTCAAGAGGAGAAGAAGTACACGTTGCTCCTGGCGCAGGAGGTGCGCGGGCAATTGGCCGAGACCGGGTTTAGCGTGTTTTTGACGCGCGCCTCCGATTCCACTGTCCGGCTGGAGGACCGTTCCGAGATCGCCCGCAGGCGGGGCGCCGATGTGTTTGTAAGCCTGCACTTCAATGCGTCGGAGGATGCCCCGCGCGAGGTCAGAGGGGTGGAAATTTTTTGCTGCACGCCCGCCGGCGCCACCTCCACCAACGCTCGCGGGGAGGGGGACACCCACTGGGTGCAGGGCAATCGCAACGACGAACTGAATATGCTCCTGGCTTACCAGATGCAAAAAGCCTGCCTGCGAACGCTCCAGGTTGAGGACCGCGGCGTCAAACGCGCGCGCTTCCAGGTGCTGCGCGACGCGACCATGCCTGCCATTTTAATTGAAGGAGGATTCATGTCGCATCCTCTGGAGGGCAAACGGATCTTTGATCCCGCCTACCGCAGGCAAATCGCGCGCGCCGTGGTCAGCGGCCTGCTTGAGTTTCAGAAAACCGCCAGGAACTGACCGTCCCCCTTCCTCCATTTTCCGCTTTCATCCCCGCACTTCGGCTCCTAGCCTTTTCACGTGAGCATCGTCACGAAAACCGGGGACAAAGGAACAACGGGATTGATGTACGGGCATCGGGTGATGAAATGCGACCCGCGCGTGGAAGCCTGTGGCGCCGTGGACGAACTCAACTCGGCCCTCGGCATCGTCCGCGCGGCCGGCAATCCAGGCGTCAACGACCGGCTGCTCCCCATCCAAAAGGAACTCGTCACGGTCATGGGTGAAATCGGCGTGCTGCCGCAGGATCTCGACCGGTATGCCAAAGACGGTTACCCGCTGGTCACTTCCGGCATGACGTCCGGGCTTGAGAAATCCATCCGGGAACTGGAGGCAGTAGTGGTTTTCCCCAAGGATTGGGCGACTCCCGGCTCGAACCCGGCAGCAGCGGCGCTGGATTTGGCGCGCGCCATCTGTCGCCGCGCCGAGCGGCGCATCTGCATGCTCCAGTCGGAAGGACAACTTCAAAACGGTGAAATCATCGTTTACCTGAACCGCCTGGCGGACTTGCTTTGGCTCATGGCCAGGGATGCTGAGAGCGGGCGGAGTGCGCCCGTCTCGGGCGCAGCGAGGTAATGTTTTTTGGTAGGGATGGCGCTGCTGCGCCATTCGCGCCGCGAAGCAGCGGCGCAATCCGGGAACTTGCTTGTGCGTGTGGTAGTTCCGTTCCGCCCGCTGAACGCGGGCGGGCCATCGCAGCAGCGATGTCGCTACCACCAGGTGCTTGGGATGGCTGAACGCGTATTCACTTAGCTGATCCTCCATCTCTCATTGTCTCATCCGGGTCCAGATTCAGACGTGGATTGATCTTGATCACGCGCACTGAACGGAACGAGATTCGGTGTTTATGAATTCGTTCATCTATGCCGGAATCGTCGTGGTTTACGTGCTGGTGATGCTGGCCGTGGGGGTTTGGTGCATGAAACGCACCCGGAGTGTCGGCGAGTTCTTCCTGGGAGGTCGTTCGCTTGGGCCATGGATGAGCGCTTTTGCGTACGGCACAACCTATTTCTCCGCGGTGCTGTTCATCGGATACGCGGGACGATTGGGATGGGGTTTTGGAATCCACACGCTATGGATCGTGCTGGGGAACACGTTCATTGGAACGCTCCTGGCCTGGTGGGTCCTGGCCGGCCGGACCCGGGACATGACCGTGCGCCTCAATGCCCTGACCATGCCCGAATTTCTCCGGGCGCGCTACGACAGCCGCGGACTGCAGATTGTTTCAGCGCTCACGGTTTTTGTGTTCCTGGTTCCTTACTCGGCCTCGGTTTACATGGGCTTGAGTTATCTCTTCCAAAAAACTCTCGGGCTCCAATACAACCAGGCGCTTGTCTTCCTGGCGTTACTCACCGGGATTTACCTGATCCTGGGCGGCTACTTCGCCGTCGCCGTGAGTGATTTCATCCGGGGCATTGTCGAGTTGCCGGGGTGATCACGATGGTTCTCTTGCTTGCCAGCATGAAAGGCGGCC
>DASRKU010000163.1:0-10086 GCA_035648815.1 Verrucomicrobiia bacterium
TGAATTGGCAATCCAGCGCGGCGTGATTGCGATAAGATCCTCTGGAAGGCTCTTAGAGTGTCAGGGCTGACGTGATGTTCGATTCCTTCAGCGTCAAGCTCCGCCGCCCGTTCCGGGACGCCGATACGGCGCAGAAAAGCCAACACTGTGTCGTGCCGCTCACGGCACTTATCAGCCACTTCGCATCCTCTTTCGGTGAGAAAGATGGCCCGGTAGGGCTTGGTGTTCACGTAGCCGTCCCGCTTGAGCCGTGCAATGGTGCGGTTGACGGTCACATGGGTTACGCCCAGCCGCCGCGCCAAATCCACCACCCGAGCCTCACCCATGCTGGCGGAGAGATCTGCAATGGCCTCGACATAGTCTTCCGCCGTTTCAGCCGCCCGCTCGCGCCTCGTGTGCCTGAGATTTTCCGCCTGTCGCGCTTCTGATCGATGGAGAGATGTGGCAGCAGGCGGCGGTGACGATCGTCGGGTTGACATAGCACTTTGTGGCACCATCAAACCACGGTGTTCATTGACAGTCTAGGCAAAAATATGTAGATATGACTACATTATACATATGGTGGTACATGATTATCAGGACGCTACATCAGGTTGGGAGTGTGACTCCTTCTCCTGGCTTCCCGATATCAGCTTGCTGCTCAGCCCTTGTGAAAGCGAATCGCGCCGCCACCGATGCGCCGCTTTGCCATGAGCGAGCCGCAACAAAGTGAACCTGGGATTCCGGACGATCGCAGCATTTCGCCGGCGGGGCGAAGGAATTCAACCGGCCACCCGTCGTTGGAGGAGGTGCATGGCACTATTTCTGTACCGCACGCTAACGCCGGCTTTTGGAGCCATTGGCGGGCGTTTGCCGGACCGGCGATTCTGGTGAGTGTCGGTTATATGGACCCCGGCAACTGGGGAACCGACCTTGCGGGCGGAGCGCAGTTCAAGTATGGCCTGCTCTGGGTTGTTGCCCTGGCCAGCTTCATGGCGCTGATTCTCCAGGTGATTTCCGCCCGGCTCGGTGTGGTCACCGGCAGGGATTTGGCCCAGTGTTGTCGTGACTGCTATCCCGGGTGGACCCGTTGGCCGAACTGGATTTCCATGGAGATTGCGATAGCGGCGACGGATCTGGCTGAGTCCTTGGGCAGCGCTGTTGCCCTGAACTTGCTGTTTCACATCCCAATGGCATGGGCGATCATCATCACCGCGCTCGACGTTCTGCTTCTGCTCACGTTGCAAGGGTTGGGTATGAGGATGATCGAGGCGGTTGTGGCGGTATTTGTGGCAACAATCGCGGTCTGTTATGGAATCGAGATTTTTGTGCTTCCACAGACACAGCCAAATTTCCTTGAGATGGGCCAGGCACTTGTCAGACCCAGTTTTCAGCAGACCGGGATGATGGTGATAGCGATTGGCATGATTGGAGCCACCGTCATGCCTCACAATTTGTTTCTTCATTCTGCCTTGGTGCAAACGCGAAAGCTGGAACGCGATGAAGGTGCCATCCGGACGGCCATCCGTTTCAACACAATTGACTCCGCCGTCGCGTTGAGCATTGCGTTCCTCGTCAACGCGGCAATCCTCGTGCTGGCGGCAATGGTTTTCTATGGCAAGCAAAGCGTAACGGTGGCCGGAGGCCACGTGATCACCTTCAGCCCCGATAGTGATTGGATTCGCATCGCGCACCTAACCTTGGCCCCGTTGCTGGGGACCACGGCGGCCAGCACGCTCTTCGCCGTGGCATTGCTGGCCAGCGGGCAAAGCAGCACCATCACCGGCACACTGGCCGGACAGGTTGTGATGGAAGGTTTTATGCATTGGCGGCTGCGACCGTGGATTCGGCGAATGATCTCCCGCATGCTCGCCATATTGCCCGCCATCTGGATCATCTGTATCCGCGGAGAGGGCAGCGTGACGGATCTGGTCAACTTCAGCCAAGTCATTCTTTGTCTCATCCTGCCCTTCGCCATGTTCCCTCTGTTGCACTTGACCTCGTCGCGCAAAATCATGGGTCGCTGGGCCAACGGCTGGTCCTTGATGATTTTGGGGTGGGGCAGTGCGCTCTTGATCACGGTAATGGACCTTTATAGCCTCCCGGAGTCACTCCGGGAAGCGTGGCGCATCATTGTTGGCAATTGACTGCGCATGATCGGAAAGGCTGACCAATGTATAAGACAATTCTCCTAACTCTGGACGGCTCCGCGACGGACCGTGCGATAATCGAACACATCAAGCTGCTGGCCAAGTTGATGGAAAGCCGTGTCGTGCTGCTCCACGTGGTAACCAGTGTGCCGGCCAAGGTTTACGGGCCTGGTGCGGCGGACAAGGAAGTCCTGGACAGCCAGGCATATTTGAACCAAGTCTGCGCCGAGTTGGCTGCCAGCGGCATCAAGTCGTCAGCCGAGTTGGCCTATGGTGAACCCGTCAAGGAAATCGTCAACTGGGTGCGGCAGAAAGGCTGCGACCTGGTGGCGATGAGCACGCACGGACATCAATTCATGGCTGATCTTGTCCTCGGGACTACCGCCATCAAGGTCCAACACAGCGTGAACGTGCCAGTATTGATGCTAAAGGCAAAGTGACCGCTGTGATTTGAATTCCCCCAATGCCGATTGCTGTCAGTTTCTGTCGCGGTCCCTCGCAACCTTGAGATTTGAAGATGAGGAAGAAATTGAATTTGCAGAGGATGAAAATCGGGGGTGGCTTGCTGGCCGGGATTCTTGCGCCGAGCATCGGCTGGGCGTGTGCCTGCGGTTGCGGCGTTTTCGATGTAGGCACCAGTTCGATGTTTCCCACGGGCGAAGGCGGGATGGCCTTCTTGAATTACGCCTACCAGGATCAAAATCGAAACTGGAGCGGCACATCCCAGGCGCCCGCTGCCAACAACGATGACAAAGACATCGAGACGCACTTCGTCACCGTTGGCCTCCAATATATGTTCAACCGCAGTTGGGGCGCGCAAGTCGAGGTGCCTTACGATTTTCGCCACTTCAAAACGGAGAATGCGTCACGAAACTGGAATCAACTCGGCGATATTCGGCTCCGGGGCATTTACACCGGATTTTTCGCCGACCAGTCCGCCGGTGTCACGCTCGGAGTAAAACTGCCCACCGGCGATTTCAAATTTGATCCCGATGTCGTTGACCGGGACACGCAAATTGGAACCGGCAGCACGGACATATTGCTTGGTGGTTTTTACCGGGACAATCTCGACAAAAACCAGAAGTGGGATTGGTTCGCGCAATTGGAGTTGGATGTGCCGGTATTGATCCAGGACCAATATCGCCCCGGCCTGGAATTGGATGCAGCCGCGGGAATTGATTACAGGGGGCTGTCGCTCGGTCAGGTCAGAGTTTCGCCCGTGGCACAGGTCATTTTTTCCGAACGGACAAGCGACAGTGGCGCCAACTCGGCCAGCCCCGTCGCTTCCGGGTACCAGCGCATCATGCTTTCTCCCGGAGTCGAGTTCCATGTTCATCCGGTGAAAATCTACGCGGACGCGGAGTTTCCGGTTTATCAGAACTTCACGGGCAATCAACTGGCGGCCTCGGTGCTTTTCAAGGTGAGCCTGAGCTTTATGTTTTGATGCCGAGCCCAACCCAATCTCAACAAGGCCGTCGCTCTGTCATTGTATTTTGCAACGAACTCGTCCCGTTGCGCCACGAGTTGCCGTTCCCCTTTGTGAAAATCACCCACGCGCAGCTTGGCTACGGTGATTCGGTCGGTCCGGAGGGATTTCCAAATCAGCTTGCCGCGCATAGGGATTCGCGCATAATGGATTCCTGATTTACCGTGGCGCACGAGACTGGCCATAGGCGCTTTTTGCCAACGCCGGACACCGGTATGGGAAACGCGCCAGTGACGAAATCGTTGAAAGGCGCTTTTAGTCAATAAAATCAACACGAGTGGAAGGGTGGCTGAGTGGTTGAAGGCACCTGACTCGAAATCAGGCTTAGGGGAAACCCTAACGTGGGTTCAAATCCCACCCCTTCCGCCAATTATTACCGGCATTTTTACAGGAGCAAACGAAGGACGCTCAGGGGGATTCGTTCTGCTGCCCTCCGTCGTTTCGCGAAATTTGTGTAATTCGCGGATCGGAATTCATCCGCCAATTACGCAAATTTCACGAATCAAAATCCTATCAGTAAGTGCGAAGAGGCGAGGAGGAACTCACTGACTCGCTGACTTTTAACTCGCTCCATGCATCATCGCGTAGATGTAGATATTCACGACTATTTGCATGCAGGCAACGTCGGTTCCCACCGGAGACGGGCTCGGATTTTCCGTCACATGATCCCATCCGCATTGCCATCCGCACAGGCCGATAATGCCCGCCATGCGTGAACCGATCATCACTCCGTAGAAGCCGTGGCGCGCCTTCTGCGGATTATAAACGTTGTCCATGAACGTGTGCGGCGGCCGCCCGTCAGGGATCTGGAAGTGGCAGCGGTAAATTTCATGAGTGGACGGCAGCGCAACCACCTTCGACTCGGGCAGCACGACGGAATAGAAGGCGATTTGATCCCTCAGGAACGCCTCAAAATCCGGCGTGACATGGATGTCGTGGCAGGCATCCACCAAAATGAATCCGCCGCGCCGGACAAGAAGGGGTCGGTTAATGGTATTGACATATGTTTTTACGTGCACCTGAAATGCGGACCGGGCGGGCTCGCTCAAGGCCGAGCAACCGCTGTCTGATGTTCTTGTGGAGCAGCCAGCCGGCGTATCTGGAGCCGTCCCGGGTTCCCGGTTGGCTGCAGGTGGACCGATTGTTGGGTGGGTGGCGATTCGGAGGGATAGCAAAGCTGGCCGGCGGGTGTTTAGAGTGTGCGGCGAAAGAGCAGCGTGGCGGCGCTCATGGCCAGCAGGGTGAATCCGAAAAGGAAGGCGAGATCAGGCGCAATGGGCATCAGCCCGGTGTTCTTCAACACGAGGTCCTTGAAACCATGCACGGCATAAGTAAACGGATCAACGACGGTGATCGCTTTCATCCATCCAGGGAATGCCTCGGTCGGGTAAACCGCGCCGCTTGGAAAGAACAATACCGTATTCAACATTCCAAAAATAGCGCGCGGCACGAGCGGATCGCTCACCCGCACCATGATCAGGAACATCATGCTGATCAGCGCCAGCGCGGTCGCGATGACCAGCAGAAGCATTCGCGCCATGCGCAGGAGATTGAATGGGTCGGGAATGCCCGCGATCACTGAGCCGGCGGTGATCAAAACAATGCCGGCAATAATCGCTTTGGCAGCGCCGGACAACGTGAATCCGAGAATCAGCTCAAATTTACGGATCGGCGTTACCAGGTAGCCCTCGTGCAACCCGCGCGCCTTGTCGTCGATATAAATGATTCCGCCGCCAATCATCGCGGAAACAAAAATGGCGAGCACGATGGTGCCTGGCAGCAGATACTGGATATACGGCACATAAGGATAGACCTCGACCACATCCAGGGTGGCGTTTGCGGCATTGCGCGGTGCGACCGCCGGGGCATTGTACGACGGCAGGATTGCAGTCATTGCGCCGGAGAGTGCGGAGGAGGAAAACTGGTCGGTATTGTCTTCGATCAGCGCGATGCGCGGATTCGCGCCTGCGAGAACCTTGCGCGAGAATTGCGCTGGAATATTCAGCACACCGTTGATTTTTCCATTGCGCAGATCGCGAAGCGCCGGGGCCATGTCCGTGTATGCGATTGTGTCGAACGTGCGGGCATTGGCGGCGACAGCCTGGAACATTTCCTTCAGCTTGATCGCCGGCACGCCATGGTCCTCGTCAACAACGCCGATCTGGAGATTTTTAACCTTTCCCCCGAACGCGTAGCCGAGCACAACGAGCTGCACCAACGGCATGATGATGGAGACAATAATCAGCACCGGGCTGCGCCGGAAGCGGCGCAAATCGCGTTCGATGATGGCCCAGACTCGGTGCATGGTCAGCTTCGGTTCATCATGAAAGGGCTGTCCACCGCGCTTGGGGCATGCAACGCGTCGCGCAACTGGTGGCCCGTGTAGTGGACAAAGACATCGTCCAACGTGGTGCTTTGGACCGAAAGAGAAGTTACCGTCGCGTCGGCGCTCCGCGCCGCTTCCATCAGCGCGACGGTCGTGCGCGGGCCATTATTTGAAGAAATGCGAAACACGTTTTCTTCGCCCTTAACGTCGGCCACTTCCGGAAGCGCCTTCAGCGTCTCCATCCAGTTTTGCGGAACGTTCGAGAAGCTCGCCTCGATGATGTTTTTGCCGGGGATGGAAGCTTTCAACTTCAGCGGTGAATCCAGGGCGGCGAGTTTTCCATGGTCCACAATGGCGATTCGATGGCACAGTTTGTCGGCCTCATCCATGTAATGGGTCGTGATCAGGATCGTCAAATCGCGCTCGCGTTTGAGCCGCGCGAGCATGTCCCAAACGGCAACGCGGGAAACGGGATCCAAGCCGGTCGTGGGTTCGTCCAGGAAAAAAATCTTCGGTTCGTGCACCAGGCCGCGCGCAATTTAAAGCCGCCTTCTCATTCCACCTGAAAACATCTTTACCGGCTTGTCCGCCCACTTTTCCAGGTCCACTTCCACAAGCAATTGCTTGATCGTGCGCCGCCGTTTCTCGCGCGGGATGCCGTAAAGCTTGGCGAAGATGCTCATGTTTTCCTCCGCGCTCAAATCCAGGTCCGACGTCATCGCCTGGGGAATGACGCCGATGGATTGCCGCACACCGTTGGGATCGCGCACGATGTCGAAGCCGTTGACGCGAGCCGACCCGGAAGTCGGCGGCACCAGCGTCGTCAACATACGGATCAGCGTGGATTTGCCCGCGCCGTTCGGCCCCAGCAAACCAAATACTTCGCCGTGCTCGACGGAGAAACTCAAGGCATCCACGGCGACAAAATCCCCGAAGCGCTTGGTTAGATTTTCAACTTCAATGTCGAACATGGTTTCACGGCTTCGCTGCGGGAGCCTTCGTTGTCTGCGGGAGTGTCACATAAGCCGTCATTCCCACAGCCATGCTTCGGTCACGGTTGTCGCAACGGAGGCGGATTTCGAAGGTCTTGATATCCCGTTTTGTCCGGCTCACGTCGCGCTGTGTGGCATAATCGGCATCAACGCCCCGGAAAAACACCAATCCTTCGCGCGCGGCTCCGGAGGGTAATTTCACCTGCAGCTTGTCGCCGAGATGAATGCGGTCAATGTAGCTTTCCTCGACATCGGCGCGAATCCACAGGTCGTCCTGGTTGATCAGCGTAACGATGGGCTGGCCGGGGTTCACAATTTCGCCCGGCAACGCAGTGCGAGTGTCCACGATTGCGTTCAGCGGGGAGCGGATTTCCGTGTAGCCCAATTGCACTTCCGCTTTTTGCTTCTGCGCGCTGGCGGCGGCCAGTTGATGGCGGCTCGCTTCAAAAGCGGCATGGCGCGCGGCGGTCTGTTCGGAGTTGGATTTCGCCAGCGCGACCGCGGCTTGCGCAGCTCGGGCCTGCTTGTCGGAAGCTTCGGAAGCCGCCCTGGCGCCGTCATAGGCCGTTCGCGCCTGATCGTAAGCTTGCTGCGATTCGGCCCCGGTCTTGTGCAAGGATTCCTGGCGTTCGAAATTCAACCTGGCGTTCTCCAATGCGGCCGCAGCCTGGATGATTTGCGCCTGGGCTGAAGCAAGATTGGCTTCGGCCTGGGCCACTTGATTGCTGGTCTGCGATTCCTGGAACTTCAAATTCGCTTCCGCTTGCGTCACCTGCGAGGCGGAGCTTTCTTCGCTGCTCGCATAGAAAGCCACGTCCGCCTGTTGTATTTGCGGCTGGATGACGGCGAGCAACTCGCCATTGGTCGCGACATCGCCTTCATGCACCAAAACCCGCTGCAACCGCCCTTGAATTTCCGGGCTGACGATGACCTCGTCCGTGGTGACAACGCCGGTCAGGACAATTCCGCGGGACGGGCGGGCGCCCGCGAAATAAATCGCCGCGCCGATGAGGATAACGACGGCCAAAATGGACAGTTGAATCTTTCGCTTTTTCACGGGACAGGGGCATTTGGATTGGTAAACAACGCGTAGCGGATGAAATCAAGCACCTCGCGTTTGCGTAAATTGAGGTTCTCCGCGCTGTGGGCGTTGGGATGACCCAGCAACTGCAGCACCGGCGCGGCGGAAAAGTAGAAGACAATCAGCGATATGATGGAGACCGCGGTATGAAAAAGGTCGGTGCGGCGAAATTCACGGGTGCGCACTCCGCGCTCCAGCAATTTCCTCACGGCGTCGCTGCGTGGCTTGAAGTATTTGAGAATTAGCCGTTCCGTCCGTTTTCCGCCAGCCATCATGAATTGTTGAAAAAGAGGCGCGGATTGGCGGTGTGCGGTGATAAAATCAAAATGCAGGCTCACGTATTGCAACAACACGTCGCGCGCGGACCCGCTGGATCCCAACAAATCAAGCGCCCGCAGGTTGAATCTCCGGAAATGATCTTCGACGACGGCTTCATACAAGCCTTCCTTGCTTTTGAAATAGTAATAGAGCAGCGCCTTGTTGACTCCCGCCGCTTTGGCAATCAGATCGGTGCGCGCGCCGGCAAGACCGGTTTGGGCAAAAATGCGTTCGGCTGCCGTGAGAATGATCGCGCGGGTTTTCTCGCTGCTTCTCCGCTGGCATACCGTGGCTTTCATCTCTTTCAGAACGTTTTAACTAACCAGATAGTTAATACACGTCGGTCAGCACGTCAAATGAATCCCACAAGAGGACTCGTTCCGGGCACATCAAGACATTGTTCGTCATTGGCATCAACTCCGACAATTCACATTCTTTCTTGCGGTTTGTAGGAAAGTGTAGAGTCTAATTGAGTTCAGATATATGAATGTAACTACCTGGCTAGGTCTCGCACTACTTATGCCTTCAGTCGCCAGTATCGCTGCTCTCCCTGAATCTACACTCTTCGATGTGGGCAAGGCGCCTGACAATTATGCGATGCAGGCTACGGTTGTTTGCACCTCTGTTGCAGAGCGCACAAAGCCGCTGGCGGAAAGCATTCAGGCACTCAGGATCGCCGCCGATTCAATGTCGATTGCGCAGTGGAGCAATACGGTAGCCGAGCTTGTTCTGAAGGAGACGTCAGATGAACATTGGGGCAAACGCGAACGCTGGCATTTACAATACCGGAAACTCGGTTCATCTGAGCGCTTCGATACACTTGAAGGTATTTTGGGAGAGAGATATCCAAATGCGACATTTAATAATCCTGCCCGGACTTCAATAGCACATGGATATCCAGCAAATGGCACTTATACCAACTACGATATCGAACCCGCAAATCAAGGCGTTCGTATTACGACCGAAACAAACCTCTTCAGTCATCCCATTTCGAAGCGACTATTGCTCGAACTGCCTGTAACAATTAATATTATATTGCATTTTATGGCAGGGGACCAGAGTGCATTGACATTCAATGTTAAGCCTGCCGGGGAGGGATTACAAAGTCTGGAAATCCTAAATAGAAGCGGAACCAGATTGCTAAAAGCTTTCTATAATGAGTCCGCCCACAAATGGGTTGGCATTTTTGTGGGTCGAGATAAATTGATAGCTGCCGCTGTCTCAGCAACTGGAATCGAATTCCCGCCTGAATCACCAACGATGTTTATTGACTTTCTGCCTGCGGGTGACAAAGCCAAATACTTTGCTACACTCATTGATCCCATTTCCTACTCATTAACCAATGTAGCTGAGTCTGAATTCGCTGTTACTATTCCTACGAATTGGCTTGTGGCGGATCAGGTCAGAGGAGTGGCAACGATGGGCCTTGGGGGAAAGGTTCTGGGTCCAGTACTACAAATTGCACCGCAGACTTCAAACGACGCCAGGAGACATTAGCTCAGAATGAAGGCTCAGTGCGAGCTAACTCGGTAGAAGCGAAACGGAGTGTTGGTCGCCTGCGGATCAGTGAACTGGATCTGGCCGGGCAAAACTTCCGTCACGCTCGCGAGCAGCGTCCAGCTCGACATCTGCAACGACAGGTTGGTCGAGGCCACAACGGTGAATGACACACCTGGATTGTTGGTGAAATTGAACGGATAGAAAAGACCCTCACCCCGGCCCTCTCCCATCGGATGGGAGAGGGGGAAGTGGTT
>DASRKU010000164.1:0-2080 GCA_035648815.1 Verrucomicrobiia bacterium
AACCGATCGCGATGAGCGCAATCACCAATAGCATGGTGACCCAGACATTTGGAGGCAGTCTGGAATCCCCGCCTGTTTCTTCGAGTCCCTCTTTTGGCTCCTGGGGCAGATGAAAAGCTTCTGCGACCAATCCCCGGGCCAGCTCCATGCCCCGGTAGAACTCGATGTCATCGCCCGTCCAGCTTGCCACCAGCATCTGGTCCCCCGCCTGCGCATTGAAATAATGCGCCACATCGCCCACGTCCTCTCCTTCCGGCCCCTCGCCTTCAATGTGGTACACGCGTGAGGAGTCCACCAATGTCACCGGCAGGGGAGCGCCCTCCAGATTGACTGTGTCGCCGACTCTTTTGAGCGCAGCCTCTTGCGCGGTCATGGGGAATTTGGGTTCAATCAAGGTGAACAGCTTCCATTCCGCCCCCGACTCTGTGACTTCATAGACAAGCGTGCCGGACTGGTTCTGCTGGTTCACTATATTGAATTCGTTCCAATAGTACGTTTGCCCGTCCACCACCACCCCCATTACCGAGCGACCGGCGACCCGGAATTGCTGGCCATACAGCGCGCCCGTCATGCCAATCTTCAACGCGGTGGGATTTGCGAAGCTCATGGCGAGTTATTGAAACCAGTGCGGGACGAACCGGCTCAGGTTTCCCGTGATCCGCCGCGTATCCTCTCGAACCCCAAGACCCGCAGGTTCGTGATCGACAATCCAGACTCCGCAAACGGGGTGGTGCCCTTCAAAGTCGGGCATGGCCGCGAGCGCCTGGTACACATAACCTTCCTCGCCGTAATCTCCGCCGGATTCCTCGATGACAACGCCTCCTTCGACCCAGGAGACGTTGCTGCCTTCCCGGCTCAGCTTCGGTTTTCGCACGAAATGATTCCCAAGCGGTTCCGATGCCTCGAACGCAGGCAAAAGATTCGGGTGACCCGGAAAGAGCTCCCAAAGAATCGGCAGCAGGCCTTTGTTGCTCAGAAGCATTTTCCAGCAAGGTTCAACCCATTGCACATCGGCGAACGGCAGGTTCTTTCCAAATGGCTCATGCCAGATCCATTCCCATGGATAGAGCTTGAAGCATCGGCGGATCGGGTTCACATCGAGATCGACGAAACTGCTTTGCCGGGGATCCCACCCGATGTCCTCGATGCAGATGGATTGAGTGCTCACCCCGGCTTGCTCGCACGTGTCTCGCAGGTAGAGCACCGTCTGTTCGTCTTCGGGGTTCTCCTTGATGCTGCTGAAGTGGACGGTTGTTCCGGCCCAGCGGCGCCAGGCCTCGATTAACCGTTCGTGAATGGAATTGAATTGGTCCGCCCCGGGGCGAACGTCCTGGAGCCAAAACCATTGAACAACCGACGCCTCGATCAACGCGGTGGGCGTATCAGCGTTGTATTCCAGCAACTGGGGCGGATGGACGCCGTCAAAACACAAATCAAACCGGCCATAGAGGCTGAAATCATCGCGTTCCCAGGACGCCAGGATGCTCGGGACGGCGGCGGCCGGTATGCCAAGGCGGTCCCACCAATCCTTCTCAATCACCGTGCCGGCGGCCTCGATGCAAAGGCGGTGAAGTTCGGCAGCCGCTGTTTCCAGCGCGTTGATTTCAGGAGCCGCAAACTCGTAGCACACCGATTCGTCCCAGTATGGACCCGTCTCGTGGGTATGGTAGGTGAAGCCGATTTGTTCCGCTTTGATTTGCCAATCTGGCCTTGGGATGGAGAGGCGGCGTTGCATCAGGAGTGCACGAAGAAATAGCTGGAGGTGTGGCCAAAACCGCCGCGGACGATATCGGTCCGCATCGCCTGGGTCTGGCGGCTGGCTTCGGCTGTCGGAGGCGAGATGTTGGTGATGCTCTGGTGGGGAGCGCTCTCCCATCTGCCGCCCTGGAAATAACGCTGCGAGCGGGGATCGAAATGATTGTAGGGCAGGGGAAACCAGGCGCGGAAGGGAGCATGGTAATACCCGACGCCTGGAAGGAAGTAATTATTCGTGTAGACGTTTTGCTCGCTGACTGGCGGCTTCTCGTTGGAGGGACGGCAACCGGTCAGGGCGCCGGCAGCCAGGCTGCCAATTAACACC
>DASRKU010000165.1:0-4654 GCA_035648815.1 Verrucomicrobiia bacterium
TCACCCCCGCCACCAGCGAGAACCCCCAGCCACCCGACCGCTAGGCCGCGATGAAATCCTTTACCGATTTATTCATCCGCCGGCCCGTGCTGGCTTTGGTGGTCAACCTCGTCATCCTCATCGGCGGATTCCAGGCCATCCGATCGCTGAACGTGCGGCAGTATCCCCGCAGCGAAAATGCAGCCGTCACCGTCACGACCGCCTACATCGGCGCCAGCGCCGACCTGGTCCGCGGATTCATCACTGCGCCCCTGGAACGCGTCATCGCCGCAGCCGACGGCATCGATTATATCCAGTCCAGCAGCAAGCTGGGCCTCTCCACCATCACCGTCCGGCTCAAGCTGAATTACGACGCCAACAAGGCGCTGGCTGAAATCAGCTCCAAGGTCGACCAGGTCCGCAACGATCTTCCGCCCGAAGCGGAAGTGCCTATCATCAACATCATCACCGCCGAGTCGCAGTTCGCCTCGGCTTACATCAGCTTCAGTTCGGATATCCTGGAGGCCAACCAGATCACCGATTACCTCGTCCGCATCGCGCAGCCGCGGCTGACAGCAATCGAAGGAGTGCAGCGGGCAGACATTCTGGGGGGCCGCACCTTCGCCATGCGGATCTGGCTCAAGCCGGACAGGATGACGGCCTTTAATATCAGTGCAGACCAGGTGCGGCAGGCGCTTGCAGCCAACAATTTCCTTGCGGCCGTCGGGCAAACCAAAGGCGCGCTGGTCCAGGTGAATCTCACGGCCAATACCGACCTGCGTTCAACCGAGGAATTCAAGAACATGGTAATCCGGCAATCCGGCGATCGGCTGGTTCGCTTGCGGGACCTGGCCGATGTGGTGCTTGGGGCTGAAGATTACGACTCGGAGGTGCGGTTCGGCGGGGAAAAGGCTGTGTTCATGGGAATCTGGGTCCTGCCAAACGCCAACAGCCTGGATGTCATGAAGCGGGTGCGGGTGGAGATGGCGTCCATTCAAAAAGACCTGCCCACCGGCCTGGGCGGCCGCATCGCCTACGATGCCACCACTTACATCAGCGACGCCATCCACGAGGTGCTCAAAACTCTGGCCGAAACTCTCCTGATTGTTTCGATCGTGATTTTCCTGTTCCTGGGATCCTTCCGCTCTGTGCTTGTGCCGCTGGCGGCCATTCCCGTCTCGCTGATCGGGGCCGTTTTCCTGATGCAGATGTTCGGATTCACACTCAACCTGCTGACGCTGCTGGCCATCGTGCTCTCGGTGGGGCTGGTGGTGGACGACGCCATTGTCATCGTCGAAAACGTCGAGCGCCACATTCGCGAAGGGCAGACGCCGGTTCAGGCGGCCTTGCTCGGCGCCCGCGAGCTCATCGGGCCGGTGATCGCGATGACGATTACCCTGGCGGCGGTTTATGCGCCCATCGGGTTGCAGGGCGGGCTGACGGGAGCATTGTTCCGCGAGTTTGCGTTCACGCTCGCCGGAGCGGTGTTCATTTCGGGCATTGTCGCATTGACCCTGTCACCGGTGATGTCATCGCGGCTCCTGGACGCCGGCCGGGAGGAACACGGGCTCACCGGCCGAATCAACCGCGGCTTCGATAAATTCCGAGGCATGTATGGCCGGGTGTTGAACGTCACGCTGTCGGCGCGGCCCGCGGTGTACGTGATTTGGATCAGCTTGAGTGTCCTTGCCATTCCTTTGTTCATGATGTCATCCAATGAACTGGCTCCGCCTGAGGACCAGGGATTCGTGCTGGCTATTTCTGAAGCAGCCGGGGACGCGACCATCGATCAGACCACGTTTTACACCGACGAGCTGAATCGCCAATTGATGAGCGAGCCCGAGGCGGCGCAAACGTTCCAAATCACGTTTCCAGACAACGGATTCGCCGGATTGGTACTCAAACCCTGGGGGGAACGCAAGCGCACGGTGTTTGCGATTGTTCCCGAGATCCAGGCAAAGATCAGCCGGATACCCGGCATTCGGCCTTATGCGATCACGCCGCCCGCGCTGCCCGGTGGCGGCGATTATCCTGTGGAATTCCTGATTTGCTCGACCGCCGAGCCTGCGCAAGTGCTGAAATACGCCGAGCTGTTGCAGCAAAAAGCAGCGGCCAGCGGCGTGTTCGCTTTTCCGCCGGTCATCGACACGCACTTGGATCAGCCGCAAGCGGAAGTGGTGCTCGACCGCGACAAAGTGGCGGCTTTGGGATTGAACATGGCCGATGTCGGGCTGGACCTGGCGACGCTGGTGGGGGGCAACTTCGTCAACCGTTTCAACTTCGAAGGCCGCAGCTACAAAGTCATTCCCCAGGTTCAACGCGTGCAACGACTGAATCCCAGCCAGCTCGAGCATGCTTACGTCAAAGGGCCCAACGGCCAACTCGTGCCGCTGAACACGTTCGCAACGCTCAAGCGAACCACCCAGCCGCGGTCCCTGAACCGGCTCCAGCAGCTCAATGCCGTGAAGCTTAGCGGCGTTGCCGTTCGCCCGCTCGATGAAGCGCTGCGCTACCTGGAAAAGGAAGCCGCCAACATCCTGCCGCAGGGTTACTCGGTCAATTACACGGGCGAATCCCGGCAGCTGCGGGTCGAAGGCAGCCAGTTTTTGACCTCGTTTGTCCTGGCCCTCATTCTCATTTTCCTCGTCCTCGCCGCCCAGTTTAACAGCTTCCGCGATCCGCTCATCATCCTGCTCGGTTCCGTCCCTCTCGCGATGTTCGGCGCGCTGTTATTCTGCTTTCTGAAAATGCCCGATCCCAACACACCCTTCTTTACCAACGGCTGGACCACCACCCTGAACATTTATTCCAAGGTCGGCCTGGTCACGCTCGTGGGGCTGGTCTCCAAAAACGGCATTCTCATCGTCCAATTCGCAAACGAGCTCCAACGAACTGGCTTGAGCAAACTCGAGGCCGTCCGACAGGCCGCACTCGTCCGCCTCCGCCCCGTCCTCATGACCAGCGTCGCCACCGTCGCCGGCCACTTTCCCCTGACCCTCGTCAGCGGCGCCGGCGCCGCCGCCCGCAATTCCATCGGTATTGTCATCGTCGCCGGAATGTCCATCGGCACCGTCTTTACCCTGCTGGTCATTCCTTCGATCTACGTCCTCATCGCCAAACAACACGCCGGCGAGGAAGCCGGCGCCATCGGTCGCGACCTCGCCCTGGCTCAAGGGCGCCATCCCACTGTCCCAAAACCGGTCGAAGCCGGCGCGAAATGATCAGCCCGCGCGGAACTCCGCACCGCAAGGACTCTCATCCTGATCCATCCGCCAATCCCGAGGAGCGAAATTGCCCGTGTGAATCGAGCGCGGCCAAATTGCAAATTTTTCATGGCGCTCAAAAGACATTTGCGCGTCACTTGGCATGTGCCGTGCATTCGGGCTGGAGCGAAATGAAAGGGACCTCTGCGTTAACTTTAACCTTCCTCGGGCTACTCCTGACATTCGCCCAGACGGGGTGCGTGGAAAAACACGTCGCCTATTCCTCGCCTTCCGCAGCCGGACCGGGCGTCGCCACAGTCGTCACTCACTCTCCGCCGCGTCCTAACATCGAAGTAGTCGGCCGTTCTTCCGACCCGAACTACGTGTGGGCGCCAGGCGCCTGGGAGTGGCATGGACGTTGGGTTTGGGTCAGCGGCAAATGGACTCTTCGGCCGCATCCCGACGCCATGTGGTCCCCCGGCCACTGGGTGCAACAGGAGTACGGCTGGGTCTGGATCCACGGATACTGGCGGTAGCGTTGGATGATTTGACGGACAGAGCGGCGCTGAAGCGCACGCACTCCATGTGCTGGCGCAGAAGATCTGACCTCAGGATCAAACAATCCCCGCCACCCCTTTCGTGGGCTTCGTGTGTTTCGTGGTGATTTCTCTGTCGGGTGTGCCTCTAAACAATGTGGGGACGGAGGCTTCGGCCATCCGTGCAGTTTTGGCTTTCCGCCAGTAATCCCGGGTGGTATAAGTCGGCTTGGAATGGAGTTTTTCAGGTCAAAGACAAAACCAAGGGGGTTCACATTGATCGAAATGCTGTGCGTCATTTCCATCATTTCCCTTCTTGCTGCCCTGCTCCTGCCCACACTCGGCCGGGGTAAAGCCCGGGCTTTTCGAATCAAATGCGTCCATGACCTCGGCCAAGTGGGCATGGCCTTCCACTCCTTCATGAATGATCACGGAAGCCAGTTTCCCATGTCGGTTCCCACCAACGCCGGCGGTTCCCTCGAATTCACCGAGGCCGGCTACCAGGTCAACGGGCAATTCTCCTTCGGATATCGCCATCTCCAGGCCTTGTCCTCCGAAATTTCCTCACCCAGAATTCTCGCCTGCCCTTCGGATTCCCGCACAGCCGCGCTCCGCTTTTCAGATCTACGGAACGAAAACGTCAGCTACTTTGTCGGGATCAGGGCCGACTACTCCAAACCCACCTCCATCCTGGCAGGCGATCGCAACATCACCAACAATTGGCCGTATCCGGCTTCGCTCCTCCATGCCAGCCTCTCCACGAGCACGCGTTGGACTGGTGGACTTCACCAGTTCAAAGGCAACCTGCTCTTTGCGGATGCGCACGTCGAACAATCGAAGGACCTCGCCCTGTCCCTGCCCTACGCTTCCCTTTACGAGTGCGACATCGTCCTGCCATCTGTGGCCTCTTACACGTACGCCCAGACGCCCTATTCC
>DASRKU010000166.1:0-4654 GCA_035648815.1 Verrucomicrobiia bacterium
ACATAGGGATCACGACGAACCGGTATCCCTACCCCGCTCCATTCGATCAGCCATTCTACATTTTAATAAACCTGGCGATCGGGGGAAATTATCTCGGCAATCCGAACACGAACCAGATCAACCCAAGCCTCCCGGGCGATATGATCGTGGATTACGTCCGCGTTCTGGACCAAACGCCACAACTGTCGATTACCTTAACGGCGAATCCGGATCACAGCTTCGCGTTGAGCTGGCCGACGCAAATCGTTTGCCACCTGCAAACCCTGTCGAACTCCGACGGGCACGTCGATCCGACTGCCTGGGAGGATGTGCCAGATGCCTCCAATCCGTATACCGTGTACCCGGACCCCACCACGGGCGGGGCCTATTATCGCCTGGCATCGCCTTAAACCATCCGTCTGCTACCCTGGTGCCGTGAAAACAACCGAGTCACCTATGATCCTGAAAATGCTGCTTGCCGTCGCGGCCGGCCTGGCTGTCACTGGAACGACACGCGCCCAAACACTCTCCGTGCGAACCGGCGACGCCGATATCAGCTCGAGGCCGGTTTCGGTTTACGTGACCGCACAGGACACCGGGCAACGGCTCGCCAGAATCGGCGACCTGCATTTCACAGACCTGCCGCAACCCACCGAACAGCAGATGTGCATTTTCGTGGATGCTTCAAAGACATTTCAGACCCTGCTCGGCATTGGCGGCGCCCTAACCGATGCCTCCGCGGAAACCTTCTTCAAGCTTCCCATCCAAACTCAGAAGCGCATTCTGAAGGATTACTATGATCCGCGGGAAGGAATCGGCTATTCACTGGCGCGCACGCACATCAATAGTTGCGATTTCTCCAGCGATAGCTACACCTACGTGAATTCCGGAGATGCACAGCTCAAAAGCTTCAGTGTCGAGCACGACATGAAGTACCGGATTCCGTTCATCAAACAGGCCTTGGCTGCCGCCGGCGGGGAATTGACTCTTTATGCCAGTCCCTGGAGCCCTCCAGCCTGGATGAAAGACAACCAGGACATGCTGCACGGAGGCGTGCTAAAGCCCGAATATTATGATTCCTGGGCCAATTACTACGTCAAATTCATCAAGGCCTATCAGAAGGAAAACATCCCCATCTGGGGTTTGACGGTGCAAAACGAGCCGATGGCTGTGCAGACCTGGGAATCCTGTGTTTACACCGCCTCGCAGGAGCGGGACTTCGTCAGAGATCACCTGGGCCCCGTCATGGCCAAAAACGGGCTGGAAAATAAAAAGATCCTCATTTGGGATCACAACCGCGGCATGATGTACCAGCGGGCCGCGGCGGTTCTTGATGATGCCAAAGCGGCGCGATACGTCTGGGGCGTGGCGTTTCATTGGTACGTGGGCGATCATTTCGACAATGTGAAACGTGTCCAGGAAGCTTACCCCAAAACACACCTGCTCTTCAGTGAAGGCTGCCACGGCCCCTTCGATGCAAATCAAATCCATGACTGGCATTGGGGCGAACTTTACGGCGTATCCATCATCAACGACCTTAACAACGGCGCTGTTGGCTGGACGGACTGGAACGTGTTGCTGGACCAGGAAGGCGGACCCAACCATGTTCAGAATTATTGCTTTGCCCCGATCCACGCCGACACAAGGACGGGAGAACTGACCTATATGAACTCCTATTTTTACATCGGCCATTTCTCAAAATTCCTCCGGCCCGGCGCCCGGCGAATCGTCAGTTCCTCCACCTCGGACGATCTGCTCGCGACCGCATTCATCAACAGCGACAACCGGATCGCCGTGGTCGTCATGAACGCTTCAGCCCAGGCCCAGCCGTTCTACTTGTGGCTGGGCGGCAAGGCAACCTCCACCACCAGCCCCCCGCATTCGATTATGACGCTCGCGTTTTAACCTTTTCTCATCCATGTGCTCTAATTCAGGATCCAGTCCGACCAAATGAAACGAACTGCACCCGCCAGCAGACCCGTTCGCCCGACGCATCTTCGCCTGTCGCTGCCGGCCGCCCTGATCCTGCTGGCGTTGTCGGCCGGCGCAATCTTCGCCGCACCCTGGAAGCTGGTCTGGTCCGATGAATTCAACGGCGCCGCCCTCGACACAAACCATTGGACGTTCGATACCGGCAACCATAATGGGTTTGGCAACCATGAACTGGAATACTATACGAGCCAGCCTCAGAATTTATATGTTCGCGATGGCCTGCTGCATATCGTGGCCAGAAAGGAATTATCCCACGGCTTTGCTTACACGTCGGGCCGCATGAAGACGGAAGGATTGTTCTCCAGGAAATACGGGCGTTTTGAGTTCCGCGCCCGGGCGCCCTATGGCCAGGGCTTCTGGCCCGCGCTGTGGCTCATGCCCGAGCACTCGCCCTATGGCCGCTGGCCCAATTGCGGAGAGGTGGATGTCATGGAAAACAAAGGCACCAACCCCGCCGTCGTGCAGGGGACAATCCATTACGCCGGCGCAAATGGACGGCACCTGCAGTCGACCGGGTTCTATAATTTTCCCACCCAGAACAACGCGACTAATTTCCACACCTACGCTCTCGAATGGACCACCAACTCCATCCAGTGGTTCGTGGATGATCACCTCTACGAGACGCAAACCAAATGGTCCACGGCCGCCGCTCCCTACCCTGCCCCTTTCAACCAACCGTTCTACATCATCATGAACCTGGCCGTCGGAGGCGATTTCAGCGGCAATCCCGAAACCACCACGAAATTTCCCGGCGAACTGCAGGTGGATTACGTGCGGGTTTACGAACAAATCGAGCCTTAAGAATCATGCGGTCGAAGCGCGGATGAACGTTTTACAAAGTTCCTTATGACTAGCCTCAAAATACCCCGCGCTCCTCGCGCTTTGTCGTTTCACCGGCAATTCCTGTTCCTTTCAGCCTTTGCCACGGTGCTGTCACTCCTCCCGGCCCGGGGCCAGAATATCCTGGCCAATGCAGGCTTCGAAGCCGGCACACTCACTGGCTGGTCAACATTCGGGCCGAACAACTACGCCCAGCTTGGTGTGAGCGCCGCCCATGGCGGCTCCTATTATTATAAAGTCTACGGCCAGTTCAACGCGGCAAATAACTACACGGGCATCTACCAGGACAATGCCTCCGGTCCGGGCGTCACGTACTCGGCGGATGGCTGGGCCTACTCCCTCTCGAGCGACGGCGGCGGCATCCATGGACAGGACATGGTCTGGCTCGAAGTGACTTTTCGGGATCAATCCTACAACGCCCTGGCCCTCTATCGCTCCGCCGTGGTCACCGGCGCCAATATCGCCTCCTATGGCGGTTTGAATACATGGTTCGATTTGCAGATCACCAACCAGTGCTCCTTCACGAACAGCTCCGCGCTCATCCTGTTTCCAGGCGCGGTGACCAATACCGTGACCAACCTGGTCGCGCCGGCGGGCACCGTTTACGTCCGCTACCAAACAGTCTTTGCCCAGGGACCGGATAATGTAAACGGGTCGATGTATTTTGATGACCTGACGCTGAATCAAACCGGCGGAACCGTCGTCACACCGCCCGTCACACAGTGGAACATTGTCTGGAACGATGAGTTTGATGGAAGTTCAATCGACCCGCACAAATGGACGTTTGAGACAGGCAACAACAACGGCTGGGGCAATCAGGAACTTGAATATTACACCGGCAGTTCGCAAAACGCTTACGTCAGCAACGGGCTGCTGCACATCGTCGCGCGGCAGCAGGCCATGGGCGGATTCAATTATACCTCCGCCCGGATGAAGACCCAGGGCCTCTACACAAAGACCTACGGCCATGTCGAATGGCGCGCCGCCCTGCCGTCCGGCACGGGCATGTGGCCTGCCCTTTGGATGCTCGGCGCCAATATTCCCTCCGTAGGCTGGCCAGGCTGCGGTGAAATCGATGTGGTGGAAATCAACGGTTCGTCCCCCAACAAGGTTCAAAGCAGCCTCCATTCCGGCAGCGACGAAACGGGAATCTACTTCTTCCCCAGCGGAGATTCCGCCACCAACTTCCATACCTACCTGCTGGATTGGGAACCCAATTCCATCAGCTTCTCGGTTGACGGACACTTGTTCGAAACCCAAAGCAGTTGGTCCAGCTCCCTCGGGCCCTACCCGGCTCCTTTCAATTTGCCGGAGTTTCTCCTCATGAATCTGGCCGTCGGCGGCACTTATGTCGGCAAGCCCACGACCAACGCCATCAACGCGGGCACCATTTTCCCCGCCGAGATGCTGGTGGATTACGTGCGGGTTTACGACCAGACTGGCCCCCTGGTTATTTCCGCGGCGAGACAGCCCGATGGCAGCATCCAGTTAACCTGGCCGCAGAACATCGTTTGCCACTTGCAGCAACTGACCGATCCCGCCGGGTTGGGCAGCTCAAACTGGTCCGATGTGCCCGGCGCCACCAACCCCTTTGTGTTCTTTCCCGATCCCACTCAGACGGCCTCTTTTTACCGGCTTGCCTCTCCTTAGCAGCCTTTGAAGTCGTTTTTGACAGGTCCGGTTAATTGCAATTATACTGCCGCAACTTGAAATGCCGATGCTGATCCCATCTCGGTCCGTCGTGCCAGGTGCAAAACCGGGAGGTCGGGTTCGCAAAGCAACCCGGGCATTCGGATTGTGCCAACTGCTGCTGGCGGCAGGGCTGCGCTGCGCGCAGCCGGAC
>DASRKU010000167.1:0-2867 GCA_035648815.1 Verrucomicrobiia bacterium
CCGGCTCCGATCCGGCCGACGTGCGGGCCACGCCGCGAGCGACCAAGTTTTCACTGGCGGCGAATTACGACCCGGAATTGGTTCCGCAGCTTGCTGGCTATCCGGTTGATGAAGTTTACGGGAAGTTCCCTACCGACGGTGTCAGTGGAGGCCGTCCCCGCTACCTGGCGACACCGCTCTCGGAAACAGATCTGCGGAATTACATCCGGCTGCTCGAACGTCATGGCATTGCCTTCAATTATCTCCTGAACGGCGCCTGTTTCGGCAACCGCGAATGGACGCGCCCCTGGCAGAAACGGGTGACGGCCCTGCTGACCAAGCTGGGCGAATGGGGCGTGCGCCGGGTCACCGTCTCCACCCCTTTTCTGCTGGAACTGGTCAAACGCCGTTTTCCCGAGTTCAAGGTCAGAGTCGGGATTTATGCCCAGGTGGACACGCCCCGGCGCGCCCGCTTCTGGGAAGATCTCGGCGCGGATGCTATCGTGCTGGAGAGCTTCTCGATCAACCGGAACTTTCGCCGCCTGGCGGCTATCCGCCGGGCGGTCCGTTGCGATCTGGAACTGATCGCGAACCACGTCTGCCTCATGAACTGTCCGATGCAAACCTATCATCAGAACGGTTTCGCCCATGCGTCTGACGACACCAGCACGCTCTTCATCGACTACTGCTTCCTGCGCTGTTCGCGGCAGCGCCTGACGGATCCGTCGCAGTTCATCAAGTCGGCCTGGATCCGGCCGGAGGATCTCGCCGTCTATGAAGCGATGGGGTACACGACCTTCAAGCTTCTGGAACGGGGGATTCCGTCGGCGGAACTGCTGCGTCGCGTCAAAGCCTACAGCGAGCGGCGGTTCGATGGCAATCTGGCCGAACTGCTGCTGTCGTATGGCTTCAAAGAACCGGTTCGCAAGGAATCCCTCTGGAGTCTGCGTCACTTCTGGAAGCCGCGACAGGTAAATCCGCTGCGATTGAAACCGCTGCTCGACCTGGCGCGCCTGCAAGGCTGGCACTCGCCACTGCCGGAGTGTCCGATCCGGGTGGATGCGCGGCAGATCCCGGAGAATTTCCTGGACGGTTTTCGCAACCGTGACTGCGCTTCCCTGAACTGTCAGGTTTGCGGCTATTGCGAGCGGATTGCCACGCAGGCCGTTTCGATCTCGTCCGAGTACCGCACCGAGGTGTTGAGAAAGTACGCGGAAATGGACGATACCATGGTAACGGGAGGGCTCTGGGGTGTTTGACTCGCGCGCCACGGCAAATCGCTCATCCCGGAAGCCTGGGACGGCCACGTGTAACTCCTGGCCAATCCGCCGTCGGGTGAAATCTTCGGCGGTGCGTGCGTCGGGCCGGTCGGCGGTGAGTTGATCCACGAGACCGGTGCGGCGCTGGCGCAACGGATGACCGTCCACGAATTCGCGGCCCTGCCGCACTCCCATCCCACGCTGGTGGAAATCTGGCTGTACCCGGCGGAAGCCTTGGCGGAGCGAGTCCCGGCGCCGCAGTAGGGCTACACCCCATAGGAAAGCCTCGGTGCTCCGCGTAGCGTCACTCCATGATGAAGACTTTGTTTACGGCGGAAGCGATCTCCAAGGGCGGACGCTCGGGAACCATTCAGACACCGGACAGGTTGCTGAATATCACGTTGGGAAATCCGCTGGAGAAAGGCATCGAGAAACGCGGTCCCAATCCCGAGCTGTTGTTTGCGGGCGCGTATTCCGCCTGTTACCACGGCGCCTTGATCAACGCGGCCAAGAAGCTCGGCCCACCGGTCAAGGATTCCACGGTACGGGCACTGGTGAGCCTGATCGAGGATGACCAAGGCGGCTACCGCCTGGCTGTGGAGCTGCATGCGCAACTCCCTGGAACCGACCGTGCCCAGGCTCAACGCATCATGGACGAAGCGCACAAAACTTGCCCCTATTCCAAAGCCCTGCGCGGCGACACTTCCGTCAAACTGGTGGTGGACTAAACGGCAGAGCCAGCACGAGGACTGCGAGAACACTTCGGCCGCCACGTTGGCCACGAATCGAAACGAAAAAATACCAAATCACGAACTGTCATGAATACACTCGAAATCAAAGGCGACTGGAACATCACCAAAGGCAAGTTGAAGCAGAAGTGGGCCAAGCTCACGGCTGACGATCTCCACTATACCGAAGGCAAGCAGGAAGAACTGTTTGGCCGGATTCAGAAGCGCACGGGCGAAACCCGCGAAGCAGTCGAAAAGGCCGTCAAGGAGGCCTCGTCCTGCTGCTGCAACTAGGCGGCCAACCGCGCGGGCGAACTGGGAAGTGAGTCAAGTCCAGCGCCCGTGCGGGAGATCCTCCCGATCGCTGGCAGCGTCAAGCTGGTCGTTGTGATTAGCAAGCTGATAACGAGCACTTCGACGGCAAAACGACGGAATAGAGAAGGATATGGGTACCAATAAAAAAATATTAAAAAGGAATCCTCATGAAAGCACTCGTTTATGAAGGTCCTCGCGACGTAGTCGTCAAAAATGTCCCGGATGCGAAAATCGAACGGCCCACCGATGTGCTGGTGAAGATCACGTGCACCAACATCTGTGGCTCCGACCTGCACATGTACGAAGGCCGGACCGACATGGAGAAAGGCAGAGTCCTCGGCCACGAGAATCTCGGCCAGGTCGTGGAGGTGGGCGGAGCCGTGGACCGGATCAAGGTCGGCGACTGGGTTTGTCTTCCTTTCAATGTCTCTTGCGGCTTCTGCAGAAATTGTGAACGCGGTCTTACTGGGTTTTGTCTTACTACCAATCCCGGAACGGCCGGTGCGGCCTACGGTTTCGCCGGCATGGGGCCTTACAGCGGAGGACAGGCCGAATACCTTCGCGTTCCCTACGCCGACTTCAACTG
>DASRKU010000168.1:0-5019 GCA_035648815.1 Verrucomicrobiia bacterium
GTCTTTAAGTGTGTTTTTGAGGTCCACCTTTTGTCGCATATGCGACAAAAGGTGGACCTCAAGTTGGAGGATATCATTAGTTTCAATCATCTACTTCTCATACCTTCAGGAGGACAGAGGTTGCTCTGCGCCCCCACAAAAGCTTGCGCGCGCGAGGGCAAAGGGGTATCCAGCGCTCATGGATACCAGGGAAGCGCTGGTGGGGTTGAACATGATCGAACACGTGGGGCCGGTACGGGTGCGGCAGTTGTTGGAACATTTTGGCGAGGCACCCGCCATTCTCCAAGCCTCCCGACAAAAACTTCTCCAGGCTCGAGGCATCGGGGAGGACACGGCCGATGCTATTGTCCGGTGGGAAAAGACGATTGACCTCAGCGGCGAGCTGAAACGCATCGCCGAATATGGCTGCCGGGTGTTGATACAGACCGACGAGGAATATCCCGAACTGCTTCGACACATTTACGATCCGCCGATCGTGCTGTACGTCCGGGGCGAGTTGACGGCGAAGGACAAGAACTCCGTGGCGATGGTCGGGTCGCGCATGACGACCCATTACGGGATCGAAGTGGCCCGCAAGCTGGCGTATCAACTGGCTTATGTGGGTGTGACGGTGGTGAGCGGCGGGGCGCGGGGCATCGATACCGCGTCGCACCAGGGAGCGCTCAGTGCGAGGGGCCGCACGGTCTGTGTGCTCGGGACTGGGATTAATTATGTATTCCCGGCTGAGAACAAGACGTTGTTCGAGCGCATTCAGGAGAATGGCGCGGTGATGACCCAGTACCCATTCAACCGGCAGGCCGACAAGCAATCCTTTGCGATTCGCAATCGCATAGTGGCTGGGATGACGCTCGGGACGGTGGTGGTGGAAGCGAACCTGACGAGCGGAGCATTAATCACATCCAATTTCGCCACGGAATATGGGCGCCAGGTTTTTGCCGTTCCTGGCCGAATCGATTCGCCGCGGAGCAAAGGATGCCACGATTTGATCAAAAAAGGCGCCAAACTGTGCGAAGGGGCGGAGGATATCCTGAGTGAATTCGAGTATCTTTTTCCGCCGAGCAATCGTCCTGCATCCCCCTCCGAAACAGGCGTCCTGCCGGCGCTGGAACTGCCGGACAATGAGCGGATCGTCTACGAGCTTCTCAAGGCCGCTGAAGAAACGGGCATCGACGATATTATCCATGCCAGCGGTCTGCCGGCTTCGGCCGTCTCCGTGGCGCTGCTGGGTCTGGAGATGAAGCGATTGGTGAAACAGTTGCCGGGAAAATTGTTTGTGAGAAATGGAACATGAATGGTCGGGTCCGGCTGCGCGCAGCGCAGCCCTACCGACGACGGCTTGAGGCTCTGGAGCTTTTCGGGGACGAGCCGCTCCGCCGTTCCCTTTCACTTCTGACTTCCATTGGATTGCGGCTTGAATTCCGCGGCGCAAGCAAGAATAACCTTTTACTGCCAGCCTGAGTTAATGTTCAATCTTCGTCGCTTATGAGCCAGACACATCCATTGACGACCACAACATTTGAATTACCGGGATTTCGGGTCGTCCAATCCTTCGGCGTGGTGCGGGGAATCATTGTTCGATCGCGATCCGTGATTGGGAATTTTGGCGCAAGCATACAGGCGTTATTTGGCGGCAATATCTCGCTGTACACGGAGCTGTGCGAGCGGACACGGGGCGACGCCTACAATCTCATGCTCGAGCATGCCGGCCAATTGGGCGCCAACGCGGTGGTTGGGGTGCGTTATGACGCGACGGAGATTGCGGCGGGCATCACCGAGGTTTTGTGCTATGGCACTGCTGTGTTTGTGGAACGAACCAGTTAAGCAACCGATCGCCGCTCTCAACCCTCAACTGTCAATCAGGAACCGCACGAAATGGCCGGTCATAGCAAATGGGCAAAGGTCAAACAGTTTGGCGAGGACCAGGTCATGGAGGCCGCCCTGGAAGCCGGCGCGGAGGATTTCAAGTCCGAGCCCGAAGGATACGAGATTCTGACAGACCCCGGCCATTGCGAAGCCGTGCACAAGCAGCTTGAATCCCGGGGAATCAAGGCAGTCGTTGCGGAAATCGCGTTTCTTCCGGCGGTGACCGTGCCGATCAGCGAAGCCGCGGCGGTGGCGGGGGTCAACAAACTGATTGACGCGTTGGAAGAGAACGATGATGTCAAAGAGGTCCATTCCAATGCTGAATTTCCGGACTGATCCGCGCCGATGAAGAAGCTTAGTGATAATACCTTTCTGGGGCGCGGGCTGGCATGGCTTGCGCGCATGAGCATGGGTCATCGGCGGCTGGTGATTTATTCCAATGCGGTGCTTTTCGTGGTCAGTATTTTGTACACGTACCGGTTTTTGGAGTTCGACACCAATCGCGACAACCTGGTTGGGGCGAATGAAAAGTACCAGCACGCATTTCTTGCCTTCAAACAGGAGTTCCCGCAGCAGGATGAGATGGCAGTCGTTGTGGAGAGCGAGAACCAGGAGAGGAACAGGCAATTTATTGAACGGCTGGGGGCGAAGCTGGAGATGGAGACCGATATCTTCACCAATCTGCTCTACAACAACGATCTGAAGATGCTGGGTCCGAAAGCGCTCCTGATGGTTCCCGACGATGCGCTGGGGGAGTTACGAAAGAAACTTTCCGGGTACGGCCCGTTTATTCAGAAGTTTTCGCAAACGACAAACCTGGTGTCTTTTTACCAGGCGGTGAACACGTTATTTCGCACCGCCCCGCGCGAAACCAACGCGCAGACAGAGTCCCTGGTCCAGGCCCTGCCCGCCCTGGAGCGCATCGTGTCGCAGGCCGACGCGAGCCTTCGATGGGCAGGCACCCCGCCGTCGCCGGGCATCACAGCGTTGTTTGATCCCTCGGGCGAGGCGCAAAAGGAAATCTACAACACGTACGCCGACGGCCGGATTTTCGTATTGAGCGTCCAGCCAAAGAACATCCCGCCGCTGGCCAGCCGGGTGGATACCGACAAGGCGCAGGAGAAATTCAATGGCAAATGCGTTCGCCGCCTGCGGCAGCTGGTGGGTGAGACAAAGAATGAGGTGCCGGGGCTGAATGTGGGAGTAACGGGGCTGTCGGTGTTGGACTATGACGAGATGGAGCAATCACAGAAAGACATCACGCTGGCGAGCATTGTGTCGCTGCTGCTGTGCGCGTTGATTTTCATCTATGGCTACCAGGAAACGGGGCGGCCGGTAAAGACGACGGTTTGCCTCGTGGTCGGGCTGGCATACACAATGGCTTTTGCGACGCTGACGATCGGGCATCTGAATGTTCTGACGATCACCTTCGTGCCGATGCTGGTGGGTTTGGCCATTGATTTCGGGGTGCACCTGATCACGCGGTATGAGGAGGAATTGCGCCGGGGCAGAACGGAGGAGGAGGCGCTGACGAAAGCCATGGTCTTCACGGGCCAGGGCATTTTCACCGGGGCATTCACGACAGCCGGCGCGTTTTTGGCCATGGGACTGACTCATTTCAAGGGTATCCAGGAGATGGGCATCATTTCCGGGGGTGGGCTGTTGATTTGTTTTGTGCCGATGATGACGCTGCTGCCCGTCTTACTGCTGCGGGGCCGGCAGAATGTTCTGGATCACAAGCCGCTGGACCTGGCCAAGGGCCGCGCGCGCATCGAGAATTTTTGGCTGAGCCGGCCCGTTACGGTCATGATCGTGACCGCCGCCCTGTGCGCCCTGGCGGCGACGCAACTGCGCAAGGTGTATTTTGACTATAATTTGTTGAAAATGCAGACTGCGGGCTTGCCGTCGGTGGAGACCGACGAAAAGCTCGTCCACATGGCCGGCCAATCGCTGCTGACCGGCGCCATCATCGCGGATTCCATCGACGAAGCGATCCGGCTGGAACAACAAATAACAAATCTCCCGTCGGTGTCTTCGGTGCGGTCCATGGCGCCCTTTCTTCACGGGGATCAAACGGCCAGGATGCGGATGATTGGGGACATCAAGGAGGATCTGTCGGGCCTGCGCTTTCGATCGCCGGACATGAAGCCTGCGAATCTTTCCGAGCTCAGCCAGACGTTATATTCGCTTTACGGCTATTGCGGGGCGGCGCTGGATGAGATCGGAACCAACGAGCCGGCGCTGAGCAGCCAGTTCATTTTGCTGCGCAAGTCCATTGAGAATTTTCGAAAGGACATGCTCCAGGGCAATGCACGGGATTGGGAAGCGCATTCCGAAAAGGTCGCGGAGTTTCAGCAGGCGTTGTTCAATGATTTGCGCGAAACATTTGAATCGCTGCGAAACCAGGACAACAGCGCGCCATTGCAAGCGCGGGATTTGCCGCCAGCCCTGCGCAATATGTTCATTGGCGTGAACGGCAAGTTCCTTCTAATGATATTTCCAAAGAAGGATGTATGGCAGCGGGAACACCAGGAGGAGTTCATCCGCGAGTTGGGGACGATCCACCAGGATGTCACAGGCATGCCCACCCAACTCTACCACTACACCGAGATGCTAAAAGAGAGCTATGAACAGGCGGCGTTGTATTCTTTGGGCGCCATCGTCATCCTCGTTTTCATCCACTTTCGCAGCCTGTCCTCAGTCGTGCTGTCGCTGTTGCCGGTGGCTATCGGCTCGGTCTGGCTGGGCGGGCTGATGGGCGTTTTTGGAATTCCATTGAACCCGGCCAATATCATGACCCTTCCGCTGGTCATCGGCATCGGCGTCACCAATGGCATCCACATCCTGAATCGCTTTGCCGAGGAACAGCATCCGGGTATCCTGGCCCGCAGCACCGGAAAAGCAGTCCTCGTTTCGGGCCTGACGGCGATTGCTGGTTTTGGCAGCCTCATCCTGGCCAAACATCGGGGGATTCAAAGTTTGGGTTACGTCATGGCAATGGGGATTACGACCTGTATGATTGCCGCGCTGACGCTCCTGCCGGCGCTGTTGAATTTGATGATGCGGATTCAACAACGGAAAAGAAAACGACCCGGTGCCGAAAATGCATGATCGACACCGAGTCGGGAGGAACCGAGGTAAAACCTCGAGTTAATC
>DASRKU010000169.1:0-4355 GCA_035648815.1 Verrucomicrobiia bacterium
GGTTCTTCGTGATGCGAAACGGGTTCTTGCGAATGAGCCGATGCAAGCTGCGGGGAACGTGGACCTGGCCCCATTGGAAGATCGCCCTCGGATCGGGAGACCACCAAGTCAGGGGCTGCACGGTCCATGGAAAAATTCCGCAGCGATACGCCAGCAGCAGCCTGGCGACAGATAAATCGCCGCCGATCGCAACCAGGCCATCGCGCGCGGCCCGGCGCGGGTCGGGAAAATTCAGCCGTTCATCGAGCAGAGTGATTGGCATGATCTCGTCAGCCATGGTAGCAGCCGACGTGAGGAGGCTCCAACTTCAACGAATCAACCGCACCACCAGGAAATGTTTGAGTCTCGTCACCTCGACTTCTACAGCCGCTAAGGCTCATCCTTCGCGCTTCTTGATTTGCGCGTTACTCGGTGTCTTTTTGCTGCAGGGCTTCCAGCAACGCCGACTCGAACCATCCCGCAATCTCCATCGCCCAGGCGTGGGGGGCGCTGTTTTCGTCCAGCTTCACATCCCAAAGATGTTCTTCGGGCGAGCCCAGCACAATCCAACTGCCGACACGAATGTCATTGAGCGCCTGGAGCAGCGATTCAATTTCCGGCCCCTTCAAAGTCATTTGCCAGCCGGTGGCCTCCTTTTTCCAGCGGCGCTCGTTTCGCACGAGCCGGGAAATCAGCGACCGGGTTTCGCGTCGATGCTCGGCCAAACCCTCGTCGAGCAACCGCTGATTGGCGTCCGCATCAGCCGATCCCGTCGTTTTGCTCAGGGGTTGGTGACGGGGTGGAATGAGCGGATATTGATCGAGCAGCATCAGGAGGAGTTCCTTCTCGCGTTTCGGGAGGCGAAACGTGAATTGATCGCTCTGTTTGCGAACAAGATTCACTCGTCGCGCTCCATCGTCGCGTGCAGGCTGTACTTCTGCAATTCGTGGACGTAATGCTCGGCCTTTTCCATGCTCGCGCGCGTCAACACGCTCTTGCCTTGCTCGTGCACTTGCAGCATGTGGACCTCGGCCTTCTGCCGGGTCCAGCCAAAGACGGTTTGGAAAACATGGGTCACGTACTCCATCAAATTGACCGGGTCATTCCAGCAAATCACGAGGTACCCCGGCTCCAATCCCGATTTGGGCCGTGATTGGCTCTCCTGGGTGACGTCAGGAACGACTTCGGGCGTCAAGCTGTCCGCCATACCAACAAGCTATGGAAAATTTGGCGGAAGTCGAGGGCGTCCGCCGCCCTTCTGGCACCCTCTCCCATCGGATGGGAGAGGGACGGGGTGAGGGGCGCCTTCCCCTCGACCTTCGACTCCTTGGGGCGGCGTAGCGCAGCGAAGACGCCTCGACCCTCGACTGCCTTGTGTCCCCACCCCTGCGTTCGGTGAATAACTTTGGCTGGAATTTTAAACCGGAGATGGTAGTAGTTGGATAGCGCGACGAAGAGTTACGATCCAAGTTCTGGTTTAGAGATCTTTGTCCAGGGCGTCAGGATTTGCTCTGCGGAGCAAGAATCCCGCTTGCGGGAGCGCCGATCTCATTAGCCTTCGTCGCGCGCCTCTTTTTTTGAGTGTAAATCCCTCTCCTTTTTTCCCGTTCGCGATCCACAAAATTAGTCGAATCTTTAGCAAAACCCGTGTAGTGCCGTCGGGACAGGGCCGTTTACAGTGTTTTAACTATGGCGGAAAATCAGGGTTCTCCAAACATTAAAAAGAACGGTGGCAATGGCAATGGCTATCGCCCGGTGCATCCGGCCGTCACCGATGAGGTGGTGTTTGGGTATCCCAGGGATTTTCTGCAGAACCAGTTCGTTTACCTGGTGATTTCGCCGCGCGCCAGGGGGTTGTCCATCGGAGTCAATGTGAACCCGATCGTGAAGTGCAATTTCCAATGCATGTATTGCGAGATTGATCGTTTTAAACCGGCGCGCGCATCGCACTTCAGCGTGGATGGAATGGCCGCCGAGTTGAGGGAGACGCTCGACGTTGCCTACCAGGGCCGGGTGCGGCAATGGCCGCGGTACGCCAATTTGCCCGAGGAATTGCTTCGAGTCCGCCACGTGGCATTGAGCGGGGATGGCGAACCCACCCTGGCCGGCGATTTCATCGAAACGGTTCGGGCCGTGATCCACATTCGCGCGCTGGGGAAAGTTCCGTTTTTCAAAATTGTGCTGGTGACGAACTCCACGGCGTTGGATCGGCCGGAAGTCCAGGAAGGGCTCAAATTGCTCGCTCCCAAAGACGAGATCTGGGCCAAGCTTGATGGCGGAACCCAGGCGTATCTGAATCACGTCAACGGGCCGGGCGCATCTCTTCAAAAAATCCTGAGCAACATCCTCATGGTCGCCCGCAAGCGCCCGGTCGTGATCCAGAGCTTATTCCCCGCAATAGACGGGGCTGCTCCGAGCGAGGACGAAATCCAGCAATACGCGCTGCGGCTCAAGGAACTCAAAGAGGCCGGGGCGGACATTTCGCTGGTGCAAATCTATTCGGCGACACGGCCGATGGCCGGCATCGGGTGCAATCATTTGCCGCTGAAGACGCTTTCAGCCATCGCCCAAAACGTCAGACGCGTGGCTGCATTGCGGGCGGAAGTGTTCTAGACAACAATGTCGAAAGATCACGCATTCTCGACATAGATTTAAAACGCGCCCTCACCCCGGCCCTCTCCCGCACCTTCCCGAACCCTCACCCGCCCTTCGGGCACCCTCTCCCATCCGATGGGAGAGGGATGGGGTGAGGGCATCTTCCTCTCGACCGTCGGCTCTCGGCCCTCGACTATCTCGTTGCGGTCCTGCCGCGCTGGGTTCTTCCCTGTCCCAATCATTCCATGGTCGCCTTGCGGAATCCATCCAGCCAATGCCACAGGCTCAGGTGCGGGTGACGATACAGCATGCGCGGTCCGGCATAGCGCATGACCGTCTTGATCTGGTCGCGCCGGGCGTGTTGATAACAATGAACGGGGCAATGGGCGCAAGTTGGTTTTTCCCTGCCGAATCGGCAACGATCCAATCGCAGGGCCGCGTACGCCAGCAATTCGCTGCACTCAGGACAAAGCCTGGCGCTTTGCACCGAGCGGCCGGCCCGCCCTCGGACACTCTCTTTTGTCCGAGGCGGGACGGCGGGTTGATGTTGATCGCCGCAATAGAGGCCAATCATCGCCTCGAGCGTCTTCCATTCGCGCTGCAGCCGTTTTGTCGCGAAAGATTTTGCTGTTTCCAGATTGTTGATCTGTTCCATTCCGGCGACTCCCACTGCTGTGTTCACGTCGCCATCATGGCACAGGAGGACCTGGGTGTTCTTGATGCAAGTCAATGTTTCGAGTGAGAATCCCAACAGGTTTGGGATTGCATGCTGGCGGGCGCGGCTTGAGAATCCCAAAACAAATTATGAAAACGCTATTGCTTTTGACGGCTGCCCTCATCATCGAAAGCGCCGCCCAGGCCGGCGCGTTGTTTCCCCAGGCCCCCGGGGTGGTCTCTTACACCTACCGCGAGCAGTTCAAGCAGGACGTGCCGGGGACGCTGGACGCCATCAAAGCGCTGGGCATGACGGATATTGAGTTCTCGAACCTGTTCGGCAAAAAAGCCGCCGAGCTGAGGGCCATGCTGGATGCTCGCGGCCTGGCGTGTTCATCCCTGGGGGTGAGTTTTGACGACTTGCTGAACAAAACCGATGAGGTCGCTGCGAATGCGAAAACGCTTGGCGCGAGTTTTGTTCGTGTCGCGTGGCTGCCGGATCGGCAACCGTTCACCCTTGAGCTCGCGCACCGGACGGCGGCCGAGTTCAATCGCATTGGCAAACAGCTCCGCGAAAAACATGGATTGATTTTTTGCTATCACAACCATGGCTATGAATTTGCCAGGCACGGCGATGGCACGCTGTTCGATGTCCTGATGGCGGAGACGAATCCGCAGGATGTCAGCTATGAACTGGACATGCTGTGGGCCCACATTGCCGGCGCGAATCCCGCCGATCTCCTCGATAAATATGGCGCGCGCTTCAAGCTGGTTCATCTGAAAGATCTCAAGCGCGGAGTGAAGGGCGATTTGAGCGGCAAGACGGCCGTCGAAAATGATGTGGCACTGGGGACCGGCCAGATTGATGTGCCGTCGGTTCTGAAAGCCGCGAGGAAGGCCGGCGTCCAGCATTACTACATTGAAGATGAGAGTCCGCTGTCGACCACGCAAGTCCCCAAGAGCATCGGCTACTTGAAGGGGCTCGGGAATTAATTACACGTCTTACGGAGTGCGCCCGTCCCGGGCGCAGCGAGGCAAACCTTGCCACGGCGTAAGAATGAGTCCGGAGTAGATCTTACCTGGAGGAAGTCCTGTACTTCATCCCGAGTTGATCGAATAAAAATGCG
>DASRKU010000170.1:0-5976 GCA_035648815.1 Verrucomicrobiia bacterium
CTTCCAATCCAAGCACCCTCTTGTAAAAACCCACTGTCTCTGCCAGGTCATTGACCCGGTAGCGCGTATGCAACAGCTTTCTTGCCTTCATGGACGCACCATAACCCGGCATCTCAGGCTAAGGCAATGGCGCAAACCGGCTTTCCGGAGTGCGAGCGTCCCGCAGCGAGGTGGGTTTTTTGGTGGAGATGGCGCTGCTGCGCCGTCCTGCGCCGCGAAGCAGCGGCGCAACGTGGGGGCGTGGATTGTGCGGGTGGATAATTCCGTTCCGCCCGCTGAACGCGGGCGGGACATCGCAGCAGCGATGTCGCTACCAGGCAGGGATGGCGCTGCCGACTCAGCCTTGCGCTCCCGGACCTCTTGCCTTGCTGCGCCCGAGACGGGCGCCCCTGCTTCTCTAGGGTATTTAAGCGCTTGCGGTTTCCTCCTGTTTTCCATTAAAGAAAGCGTGTGTACTGTCGCAACCTGTGGCTGGTGCTTGTGATCTCCGTCGGCTGCAGCGCTGTCCCGGCCTCAGCCCAAATCGATCCGGTTTCGCGTGAGTCGATCCAGGTCGGCTACAACGCCGCGTTGGAAGGGCATCCACCATTGTCCGGCTACGCGTTTTATTACCGCAACGAGCCGCACTTTTACAGGACCAACCTCACCTTGCGCCTGGCCGTCGCCCCAACCTACCTGGATTCGGAACTTGGCATTGGCGGCGCCCTGGGCCCAAACACCGACCTCGGGATTGGCATTGCGGGCGGCGGTTTTGGCGACAGTTACGATGAAATTCGCGGCGGGACATTTTTGCGCAACGAATCCTTTGTTGGCCACGGCGGAGAAGGTTCCCTGAGCATTTATCACTGCTTCAATCCCGGGAAGGAAATTCCTCTGAATGGAGTGCTGCGTCTGTCCGGGCGTTACACGGCATTTGTACGCAACGATACCGCGCCCAACTTCCAATTGCCCGAGAATCGAACAGCCGTCACTTTGCGCACAGGACTTCGCTGGGGGGGCAAAGAACCTATCCTGTTCCCGTCTTTGGCCATGGAGCTTTCGATTTGGTATGAAGGCCAGTACCGGACCGATTCAGGCGGTTACGGATTTGAGACCAATGGGATTTTTGACCGGCAGATGAGGCAGCAGGCTCATCTGTTCTGGGGACAGGCGCTGCTGGCCTACACCATGACCAATTCAGGGCAGAGCTTCTTCCTCAGCCTCATCGCGGGCAGCAGCGTGGATGCGGATCGATTTAGCGCGTATCGATTGGGCGCTCTCCTGCCGATGGTCTCGGAATTTCCGTTATCGCTGCCCGGCTATTATTACCAGGAAATCAGCGCCCAGCAGTTCATGTTGCTTGGAGGCAATTACATTATTCCGCTGGATCCGAAGGACCGTTGGAACGTGAATGTGATGGCGGCAACAGCCGGTGTTGATTATCTCCCAGGCACGCAGCAGCCCGGAAATTGGCTCAGCGGGGCAGGGGCGGGCATCCTGTATAAGACCTCTTCTGTCAAAGTCATGCTCGGCTACGCTTACGGGATCGATGCCATTCGCAGCCATGGACGCGGCGCTCACAGTATTGGAATCCTGTTGCAGTATGACCTGGAACGCGCCCGATCCACGTTGTTGAATCCGGACGAACCCGGCCGCTGGCGAGGTATCCAGCGCATCCTGGGCGCATTCAAGGATTGATGGTTCACCAATGTCGAAGTGTAGGTAATGGCGTGTCCAAACCGAAACGACGCCCGGACGACGATACGAAGCAAAGCCGCCCTCACCCCGTCCCTCTACCATCCGATGGGAGAGGGTGGTCCTGTGTTGGCGGGACCGGGTGAGGGTTCATTTGACCAGACACTTATATTTCCGGTCAGCTAACACGACTGAAGTTTCAACCTGCCTCGCCGGGATGCTCCAATACTTGCGCAGCAAAAGGCTCTTCTCCTCTTCAGACACAAGCGCAAAACCATTCTTCTGGTAAAATCGAATCGCCCACTGCGCGGCTTTCCATGTTCCAATCAACACCGGTTTGCTGGAATCCGTGATCAACGCGGATAAAAGCAGTGTGCCGATGCCTTTCTGTCTTTGATTGGTCAAAACGTATGCATGGCGGATCAAGCAGACTTCGTGCTTGTCCTGAATCCCCATGACGCCAGTCACGACATTATTTTCCGCCCAGCAAATGAACGTAACACCGTCGTCGATTTGCTGCTTCAGTTCGTCTGTGCTCATATAGGGTTCATGCCATCTGTCTTCTGGAATGATCCCTTTGTATGCCATCGCAGCATCATTGATCACATGATGAATCTGTCCGAAATCCTCGTTTGTTGCGTTTCGAATCATGGCTTGTTGCTTCGGTGAAGGCCCGTTTTCCCGCTTCCTGAGCCCGGTTCATCGCCGTCATGCCAGTTGCCTGCGAGGAAGAAACAAACAAAGCCTGCCAGCGCTGAAGCGGCTGCGATGGACATTGCCTGGACGCCGGGCTGTTTGAAGTCGTTGAAGAAGTCCGAAACCATCAAACCCATCTTGCCGTAAAGGACTCCCATTTGTTGCGTTGCCGGCCTGGAATATCCCGCCAACGAGGGGTCATCCACCCACGCGCCGTTATGAGTGCGAATCCAGTAAAGCAAGCAGGCGCTGCCAATCCCCAGCACCAGCACGACGATCCCTGCCAGCCTGAATTGCGCCCGATGCCGCAATGTTGAAGTTGAAAGTGTTGCGCCGTCGTCCACGTCTATTGATTAAAGGCTCGCTGAAATCTCTCATGCTGTCGAGGGGACAACAGATGCAACCTTTTGTCGCAGGTGCGACAAAAGGTTGCACACAAGAAAACGTGTGTTTTGGAGCAAGTCCCTCCTCTCCGGTAGGGCTGCGCTGCGCGCAGCCTTTAGTCAGCACCTAATCACCAACTCCTCTTCACGGAATGCCCGCACAGGCTCGCACATGCAGGCGCTCGACCCTCGACTGTCGACCCTCGACCCTTTTGCCGTCCTACTTGGCCTGGATCCTTCGTTTGATTCTCGCAATCGTAATCCGGGTGACGGTGGTCTTTAGGACGCGATGAGCCGCGGCAAGGGCGTCGTCCAAGCGCGCGCATTCGTCCAGTTCCGGTTCGTCCAGCTTCTTTTGCTTCATCAACAAATCGGCGGCCTGGCAGCATTCCAGGCGGATAGCTTCAATTTGGACGGCCAGCCTGGCGGTGCGACCGATAGGCAATCGAACTTTGTTCTTATTTGCTCTCATTACAGTGGAAATGGTTGAGCGCCGATTTCTACTGATACTCTATCGGTTTTGTTTGTCCCGTCTTAACAAATTTTGCTGGAGAATCGACATTTTTTGCGTAGCAGGATCTTTTTGTGAGGAGAGGCCCATCAGCCAATGTCGAAAGATAACGCATTCTACTCAAAGATTTCAAATTTAGAAAGAGCCCTCACCCCGTCCCTCTCCCATCGGATGGGAGAGGGAGAATGAGTTCACGCGTTCGTTGCAAACCATGGCGCAATTCATTCGCGCCGGGCGAAGGCCGGGTCAGGGGGCGAGCAGCAACACACGATAAAACATCGTGCCAGGAAGCGGCGCATTGGTATCGCTGATCTGCAACACGCCGTCCGTGCCGGGGAGGCCATCCGCGACAGGCGTCCACGCCGGCGGGGACAAGGAAGCGGAGCGCTCGACGCGGTAGCTTTGCCCTGAATGGCTGTCGAAGGAGACGAAGAACGAGTTGTTGCCGGACAATCTCCCTGCCGCTTGCGGCGCCTGGGACAAATCGACCGCCGTGGCGAAAGTCCAGGTCGGGCCCGCGGTCACATTCGTTCCCGCCAGCTCATCGACTCGCCAGTAGAATCGGCCCGAGGACGGGAGGCTGGCGGGAGAGAAGCTCGGGTTTGGAAAATTGCCCTGGGACTCCGGTGACCCGGTGGTTGAGCCGGCGACAGCATTCGAATTGAAGCCGAAATAGACCTGGTGGGATGTGGCATTGGCGCCTGGGAGCCAGCTCAAGGTGGTTGATGGGGCGAGGGCGGAGGCGCCGTTTGTGGGATTGGGATTGCTGGCAGGGCCGGCCACGAGCGGCGCGTCAAACACGACCGTGGTGATCGAATACGACGGCAGAGTCCATTGCAGATTGCCCGGGGCTGAGCCGAGAGAGGCGAACTGGCTGACTTGGGCGTTGGTGCCCGCGGTCTGGTAAACCGCTGATGTGGCGAAGGAAAATCCGTTCAACGTCAGCGTCACGGAAGCAGTGGCGGCATTGGGATTGATCAGCACCGCAACGAGCCGGCTGTTATCAGGCGAGAGATACGCCGAAAGCCGGGCGGCGGGATCATTGCCGGGCGTGCTGACCCGCCGGTAGCCATAGCCGATGAAATAAGAGAAATGTTTTATCGCGTAATACTGCGGCGTCAGCTTGTAGCCATGCGGGTAGGCCCATGTGCTTTGTGAGTTCCAGGGATTATCCTGCAGGACCAGGGCGGAACCGCCAGTGGGCCACACTAGGCTCCAGAAAATATAAGCGCTGGCTTCCTCCACAGTCATCGAATTGTGGATCAGCAACGCCGTCTGGATCATATCCGTTTCGCCGTATTCCGTTTGAAATTTAGGTTTGTCAGGGAACACATTTGTGAGCCCCTGAAGAGAGCCAATGAAGGAATCCGCGGAGTCGGGCGACCCGCCATGGTACAGGTGATGTGCGACCCCGTAGAAACTGTTTCCATTGAGGGTGGCGGCGTAATTCTGGACGTCGCTGTAGCCGATTCCCAACACCTCGGGCGCGAGTAATTTTGGGGGGGCCGGCATGTTCGTCAGCCGCTGGTACGTGGCGTCGAGGGCTTTTGAATAGCTGGCGTAATTGGTGCCGTTCACCGTGTCCTCGGAGGGATGGAACACGCAGGACTGGTAACTGGCCGCCCAATCCGGTTCGTTCTGGATGCTGACCCAGGTCGGCACGATGCCGTTGCTCTGGTACGCCAGCAGGGAATCGTACCAATAATTGGCGAAGTTCGTATAGGCAAAGCCGCCGTTGGTCGTTGCCAGCGTGCCGCCATTGTTGACATCGCCATTGCTCTTCAAAAATGCCGGGGGAGAATAGGAACTCATCTGAATTTTTACCGATCTGCCCATGATACGGTTGGCATTGGAAACGATGTCCACCGTGTCTGGATCGAAATTAGCCGTTCCCTGGTACGTGAACCAGTTGCCCAGGCGGAGAATGCCCAGGTTGAGGCCTTTGAACATGTTGGTGTACATCTCCTGCTTGTAAGGATGGGCGCTGACCCAATTATTATAAAAGACAATCGCGCCGCCAAAACCTTCAACCATCTGGTGCAATTGAGTTGCATCGATGTTTCCAATGGGAGTGGTGACCGGGGCCTCCACGACGAAATCATCCGCGTAAAAACTCACTCCCGCATCGGGTCCTTCCATGTAAAGAGTCAGGTCGGTCAATGTGCCGGACACCGTCAGCGGAAAAGTGCCCACCAGTTGCGTCCAACCGGTCGACGTCGCCGTAACGCTCGCAATATTCGGGTATCCGGTTCCGCTCCCGTCGGTTTGCTTCATGGTCAGCTTCACCTGCTGATTTGCGCCGCTGGCGAGCCGCACCCAGGCGCTGATGGAGTACGTCGTGCCCGGTTGCAGAATATTCAACATTGATTGGGCCACCCCGTTCCACGTGTCGGTCCGCCCCTGGACGAACACGGAGCGGCTGCCGGAATGAGGCATCGTGGTGGGAGCCGAAAGGGAGACCGGGCCCATTGCACTCCAGCCGGTAGTCCCGCTTTCAAATCCCGGATTGTTCACGACGTTGGTTGCGTGAGTTGGAAAAGCGGTCAGGAGCAACGCCAAAAACGCTGATGCCGCACCGGTGGTGCGAAGGGTAAGAGGGGTGGGTTGAAACATGAAAAAACAAAGCGACTTCATGCACGACGAAGACGAGATAAGTATATACAACTAAATACCGAGGACAAGGAAGCATTCCATCATTCCGCATGCGCACCC
>DASRKU010000171.1:0-22047 GCA_035648815.1 Verrucomicrobiia bacterium
CGATAAAGGCGCGTTGGCCCATTCTTCTTGTATTCGCTGCGCTCTCGTCCGTGGGTTGGTGGGTGGCGGGTCGAAAGCGCCGGCTAATCGTCGCCAATAAGCCCGAGGCGGTGCCCGCCTTGAAGTCGCGGCGCCGGGCTCAGAAGTTTCGAAAAACCCCGCAGAGTGCCGCCGCCGGAAAACCGAAGGAGCGGTTCTTGAGCAGTCCCATCATGCCAGTCCTCCTGTTCTCGGTGATCTGGGTGGCTCTGTTCGCAAACAACCTGGGAGTTTTGCCGGGCCGGGTTGGGTATGATTCAGATTCGCATATTGCCTACATCAATTTCATCCAGGAAAAACACTCGCTGCCGCTGGCGGCCGATGGTTGGGAAATGTTCCAGCCGCCCCTCTACTATGTCCTGGGAGCCGGGGTTTTGAGCCTGTTGAACCTGTCTGCCTTGACTCCCGGTGGACTCATCGCGCTGCGCATCATGGGATTGGTTTTCGGATTGGTGCAAGTCACGTTTGCCTGGGCGTCGCTGCGGCTCATATTCCCGGCGCAATCGGCGAATCAAAAATGGGGGCTGGCCTTGATTGCCTGCCTGCCGCCGCTCCTCTACCTCTCGCAATACGTCACCAACGAATTGCTCGCAGCGACTCTTGCGACCGTCTGCATCTACCTTTGTCTGCGATTATTGAGGAATGGGCTGTATTCCTGGAAGGCGTGCGTTGGATTGGGCGTTTGCCTTGGGTTTGCCCTCCTGGCCAAAACAACCAACGTGCTGCTGCTGCCGGCAATCGCCGGGGCGCTGATCTGGCGAAAATTCGAAAGGCACGAAGGGCCGCCAGGGCAATGGGCTTATCACGCGGCGCTTATTCTATTAGCCGCCGGGGCGGTGTGCGGCTGGCATTATGCCCGTGTCTGGCATCATTACGGGAACCCGCTCATCGGCAACTGGGACCCCAAGGTCAGCTATGCGTGGTGGATGGAGGACGGTTACCGCACGTGGTCATATTATGCGCGGCTGGGAAACGTGCTCCTGCATCCGTGGTTCGCCGGCTTCAACGGTTTCCTTGGCGGGCTGTATTCAACATTTTGGGGTGATGGCCTCCTCGCCGGCTCCCCGTCATTCGCTGACCCTCATCCGCCCTGGAACTACGATTTCATGGCTATCGGGTACTGGCTCGCAATACTGCCCTCCGCCGCAATCCTGGTGGGCGCAGCTCTTGCCGTGGTCCAATTCATCCGTCGTCCATCGGCTGAATGGTTCCTGTTGCTGGGATTTGGATTTCTGGTCGCCCTCGGCCTGGTTTACATGTCTGGTGTCGTCCCGTGCGGTGGAATGGCCAAGGCCTTTTACGGCTTGCCCGCATTGCTTCCCGTGTGCGCCCTCGGAGCTTTGGGGATGAACTTTATTGCGGGACGCCATCGCCTTTGGCGGTTCATCGTGTGCGTGCTTTTCAGTGTGTGGGCCATAAACAGTTTCGCCGCGGTTTGGATCGTGCGGTCCTCGGTCTCCTGCACGCTGGCACGCGCCCAGGCCATGGTGAAAGACCATCAGTTGCTCGAAGCGGTTGATCTGCTCACGAAACGATTGCAAACCGATCCCGGCGCCAGGGAGTTGCGCCTGCTGCTCGTTTCCGTGCTCTTCAGCGCCGCGGATTATGACGATGCCGCCAACGAGGTGGAAAACCTGCTCCGGGAGGATCCCGGCAACGGCAGGGTGTGGGTTTTGAAAACAGCGATGTTGTACCGGCAGAACCGGATGGATGAAGCAAGGGAAGCGGCTCAGCGCGTGACACAGTTGATTCCCGGGAACGACCAGGGATACCACGTGCTCATGCGGATGTTGTTCGTGCAGAATCGGCGTCTGGAGACAATTGCGATCGGCCGCGAAGCGCTTGCCCTGTCGTCGCCCGGACCGGCGCTGCGGATTTCTCTCGGAACAGCGTTGCTCTTTGAAGGGCAGGATGAGGAAGCGTCCGTGCAGTTCCGCTATGCATTTTACGTCAACCCTGAATGTGCCGCCGCGCTGGACTCAATGGCATGGGATCTGTCCACCGACAAGGAACCCTCCAGCAGGAACGGCCCGATCGCTGTGAAGCTGGCGCAGCAGGCGTGCGAATTGACTCAATACAAGCAGCCAAGGCACATCTGCACCCTGGCCGCCGCTTATGCCGAAACCGGCCGCTACGACGTCGCCATTGCTCAAGCCGAGCGCGCCCGCGCCATGGTCATCGCATCCGGTGCGACCAACCTCATTTCCCGAAATGACGAACTGATCCGGACCTTCAAGTCCGGCCAGCCTTACCGACAGAAGTAACAGTAACGCCCCGCTTCGATCCGTTCCCCCGGCCGCCAGCCTGGGCGTGGCTCAAAGAAGATTGAGAAATGCCCCGAACCTCTCCAATATCCGCCCGATATGAAAATCGATCTGACTCGACTCGAGGTCTGGTTCGTAACCGGCAGCCAAAATCTTTACGGACCGGAGACGCTGAAGCAGGTGGCGGCGCATTCCCGTGAAATTGCGGGCGCCTTCGACCAATCCGAAGTCATCCCTGTCACATGCGTTTTCAAGCCGGTCTTGAAATCCCCCGAAGAAGTGACCGCGCTTTGCCAGGAGGCCAACCAGTCCCGGATCTGCATCGGCCTTGTCACCTGGTGCCACACGTTTTCTCCATCCAAAATGTGGATTAATGGCCTGCAAATTCTTCGCAAGCCCATCCTGCATCTTCATACCCAGCACAACAGGGATATTCCATGGGCCAGCATCGACATGGATTTCATGAACCTCAACCAGGCTGCCCATGGGGACCGCGAGCACGGTTTCATCATGACGCGCATGCGGCTGAATCGAAAAGTAGTCGTCGGCTTCTGGCAGGATCACGCCGTGCAGGAGCGCATCGCCGCATGGTGCCGGGCTGCGGCGGCATGGCATGATTGGCAGGGCGCAAAATTCGCCCGGTTCGGCGACAACATGCGCGAAGTGGCGGTCACCGAAGGAGACAAGGTTTCGGCGCAAATGCGATTCGGCTATTCCGTCAACGGCTATGGGGTGGGGGACCTGGTGGACTGCGTCCAGGCGGCTTCGGAGGCGCAAGTCACCGCCCTGGTGGACGAGTATGAAAAGCAGTATACGATGCCGCCAAAGCTGCGCGCGGGCCCAATGCGCGGCTCCGTGCGGGAAGCGGCAAGGATCGAACTGGGTTTGCGCGCCTTCCTGGACCAGGGCGGCTTCAAGGGTTTCACGACAACATTTGAAGATCTGCATGGGCTGGCCCAATTGCCCGGCCTTGCCGTCCAGCGCCTCATGAGCCAGGGCTGGGGGTTTGGCGCGGAAGGAGATTGGAAAACCTCCGCCCTTGTCCGGGCGATGAAAGTCATGGCTTCCGGCCTCAAGGGCGGCACTTCCTTCATGGAAGATTACACCTACCATATGCATCCGGCGGGGATGAAAGTTCTCGGGGCGCACATGCTGGAAATCTGCCCCAGCATTGCGGCCGGGAAAATCTCGCTTGAAGTTCACCCGCTGGGAATTGGAGGCAAGGCCGATCCCGCGCGCCTGGTGTTCGACACCAGCCCCGGCCAGGCGTTGAATGCGTCGATGATCGACCTGGGCAACCGCTTTCGCTTGCTGGTCAACGAAGTGGTTGTTGTGCCGCCCGAGCAATCCTTGCCGAAACTGCCGGTCGCGCGGGCGCTGTGGATTCCCAAGCCGGATTTGACCGTGGCCGCGAGTGCGTGGATTTACGCCGGTGGCGCGCATCACACTGGCTTCAGCCAGGCCGTGACTGCCGAAATGCTTGAGGACTTTGCAGAAATCGCCGGAGTGGAGCTGGTCGTGATCGACGCTGATACCCAAGTCCGCCAATTCAAGCGAGAACTGAACTGGAACGAAGTGTATTACGGTCTGAACAATCGTTTCACCGGCTGATTCAGCAAAGCTCGCCGCTTCTTTTTCTTCTTAGGCTTCGGCCCGGTGAAACCCCGGGTTCCCTTCAAGTACTAGCCTGGCTTGTGGGCTTTGCTTGAATAGGCAATCGTATCCGTGTTCGTTCGGAGAGCAAGATACTGACGCAATTGGCCGCAGAGCCCGGACATCTTGCATCGAAAAAAACCGGACGACCAGGAAAAACGATGAAGATTGGGTGCGAAAATTTTAAGCAATCGACAGGACAAGGCGGGTTTACGCTGGCGGAGGTGATTATTTCCATGGGCATCCTCGCCCTTGTCGTGGAAGGCGTTTTGCTGGGCCATGTGAAATTTGCCAGCAAGGCGGAATGGAGCGCTCGATCGCTGGCCGCTCAATCCTTCGCTTCTCAAAGCGCCGAACAGGCCCGATCCGCCCGATGGGATCTGCAACAGTGGCCGCAGGGCGTCGGGCCGGGCCAATCCGATGAGCTGGGTCTGACGAACATCGTTGTCACCGCCAGCCTGGAGCTCCCCCTGGCGCCGGAACCGATGATCGCAACGAACTATCTCAACATCACCCAGGTCTCCGTCAATCCGCCGGTGCGGCAGATCCGCTCAGACTGCGTGTGGAGCTTCATGAGACACGGTCCCTATACCAATTCGGTCATTCTCTTGCGCACCGCCGACCAATGAAATTACCTGCAATGCCTGCAAATCGTGCAGTTTTAGCACGATTCTCAGAATCACCCTCACCCGTCCTTCGGACACCCTCTCCCATCGGATGGGAGAGGGGAGGGGTGAGGACTGCTCTGGAATGCAACCGACGAATTTTCCTTTCGATTGCGGATGTGCCGCGCTGTGACACAAACGCCCGCGCCATCCGGGCTTTCACCCTCTGTGAAATGATGACGGCGATGGCAATCGCGGTGCTTTTGTCCGCGGCAACCGTTTCCTCGCTGCTCTTCGGAATGAAGCTGTACCGGGTGTCCGAAAGCAAGCTCCTGATCACAGCCGATGCGCGCAATGTATTGAACCATATCCGCGACGAAATTCGGTCCGCAAAAATCATTTATGTCGGCAATATGGCAGGATCGAAATTTCTGCCTCTCGCCGACGGAATTGCCCAGGCGGGCAGCGCCCTGAAGGTGTGTCCCACCGACGATACGAATACATTCGTGTGCTATTACCAGGACGGCCAGGACCAGACATTGAAGCGCTTCACCAGCGCCGATGATAGCGCGCAGGTGACCGCAAGCTGCGTCACAAATCAATGCGTGTTCCAGGCGGAGGACTATCAAGGCGCTCCCCTCACACATTCGCAGAACAATCGCGTGGTGATCAAAGCCACCTTGCAGTTCTATAGAAAACAATATGCCGCCGTCGGGGGAGATTTTTGCGAACAGTACCAATTGCAGACGCGAATTGCCCGCCGCACTGATTAAGAAAAACACCGTATGCGCATTGATTTGAGATCCCCAGGCCGGCAAGAACGAGCCTACGTATTGCTTCTCACGCTTTTCTTCCTCGCGATCAGCCTGGCGATTCTGGGGGGAATCGCGCAATGGACCTATGGCAACGCCGCGCTGACCGCGCGCAATAACGCATTCAACAGCGCCGTCGCCGCGGCGGAATCCTCGACCGAAGTTGCCATCGCCCAAATGAGCCGCGATTTCGTTCATCAGTCCCTGTCCACCGACGTGACCAAATACAACGGGATTCTTCCCAGGAATTTCGTGCCCTTTGGATGGACGCAGCGCTATCAGTTCAGCGACGGTTCCGGTCAACCCAATCAATCCCAGATCCTCTGCGCGGGCTGGCAGCAAAAGACGAATCTGCAGGGCGAATTCGCGGGCCTGTATGGCATGGTCAATTCCTACCAGGTCAGCAGCTTCGCGAAGGATCTGGCAGGCCTTTATCCGGTTTCAGGCGGCGTTAGCCAGAGTATCCAGCTCACGTCCATACCCATTTATCAATACGCGATCTTTTACTGCCTGGATCTCGAGATCAATCCTGGCGCGCCCATGGTGGTCACGGGAAAGACCCATGGAAACGCAGACCTGTTTTTAGCCCCGTCCAGCAGCCTCGAATTCGCGGATACGGTGAGCTATGTCGGGCAGGTTAATCTCAGCCGAAGCACAAATGATCCCACGGGCGGGAGCTCGACCACCCCGGTGTTCGATGCCGAGCTCCGTCGCGTCAATGCCATGACCCTGCCGGTAGGCGTCGATAACAACCCAACCAATGTCGTTCAAATGCTCGATGTGCCCCCGTCGGGCGAGGATCCCGCCTCGATTCTCGGCCGCGAACGGTTCTACAACAAATCCGACCTCGTGATCAATGTCATGACGAACCGCGTGAACGTCCTCTTCAACAATTTCGAAGACGGAACTTCGTTCACGGTTGTGCGCACGAATGCTCCTTCAGACGGCACCAACAGCGGATACTCCTTTATCAATACCAACGCCTCGTTCTATGATTACCGCGAAACCAAACAGGTCCTCGCCACCGAGTTGGACGTCGCGGCGTTGACCAATTGGATGGCTGGCGCCGGATTCCCTCTCAATGTCCAGACCTCGGCCCGGGTGAAACACGCGATCAATTCAGTTTATGTGAACGACACGCGCGTGGCCTCTGGCAAACTCACCGCCATAAGATTGGTCAATGGACAGACTCTGCCTTCCAGCGGCCTCACGGTTTCCACGGCTCTGCCTCTTTACGTCAAAGGAAACCTGAATGCTCCGGATTTAACCCCTGGCTCAACCAACACCGCCAATACCAAACCCGCCTCTCTCGTGAGCGACGCCATCACCATTCTTTCGGCAAACTGGAACGACTCCTGGGATGCCGCGACGCCCCTGTCGTCCCGGACCGCCGCCAACTCGACAGTGAACGCCGCTTTCCTCGCCGGCATTGTCCCGTCGGTAACGACCAATAACCAGGCCCATTACAGCGGTGGAGTGGAGAATTTTCCGCGTTTCCTTGAAAACTGGAACGCCAGCACGCTGACTTACAATGGTTCCATGGTGGTCATGTTCCAAAGCCGGTTTGCGAAAAACTTCTGGATCGCCCCGGGAACTTACTACAATCCACCGACCCGCAAATGGGCATTCGACACAGCGTTTCTGGATCCCAACAGGTTGCCGCCTCTAACCCCCCAGGTCCGCAAACTGCAGCGCGTCTCCTGGAATGTCGTCACGGCGAAAACCAATTGATTCTTCGGTGGAGATGGCGCTGCTGCGCCATCAGCGCCGCGCAGCAGCGGCGCAAGGTGAGACGTGGATTGGACGGTGGGTTACGAACGGTTCCGCCCGCTGAACGCGGGCAGGATATCGCAGCAGCGATGTCTCTACCATGCAGATGTGAAGTTTTGCAGGGACGCACTGCGTGCGTCCGTCACTCCTCCGGCTTCATGTGTTGGGCGAGCAGCCCAGCCACTTTGCCAAGCGTCTCTTCGCCTGGGTAAGACGGGTCCTGAACGAGGGCTTTCGCCGCCGCCACTTTCTCGGGCCGAACCACAGGGACGTTTTCTAACGCGCGCTGCAATTCAGGAATCTTGCTCTCGATCTCGTTCCTCATTTCTGCCGCCTGGTGCCGGGCTCTTGTCGTTCTGGCGCTGATCGGATCCGGCACATCACTGTTTGCATCTATTCGCATAATCTTCCATCAGATCCCAACCGGATATTCGGGTCTATATCGACAGATATTGCGCCGACTTAATGGCCGATTGCGGTCAAGTAATTCATTTCACGTCCACAATCTTCTTGCCGCGGTTGACACCGCTGCCGTTGACGGCGTCCACGGTGACGTAGTACCGAACCCCCGCATTCAGACTGTTAATGTCAAAATGCTCGGTGCCGTAGACCTGGTAATTGTTGAAAAGCCGGTCCGGCGCTGTGCCGTACCGGATGATGTAAAAATCGGCATCTTTGACCGCCGACCATGAGACGTGCAACTGCCGGGCGTCGGTCGCCTCCCTCCTGGCTTTTACGTCGCGCACCATCGCCGGCGCCTTGCCCAGGCGTGAGCCAAACACACGAAAGCCGCTGATCGAAAAAAGTCCGCCCGCGGGGGTATGGACGTTTGTAATCTTCAAATACCGGGCTTTGATTGGCTCGTCGAGCTGCGCGTATTCATGGGGCGCATCTCGATGATTTGCTTTCCGATCCAGGCATGTGCTCCATTTCTGACCGTCACTCGAGCATTCAACGTAATATTGATAGGAATCATTTCGCAGCCGGCCTAAATTGGTCGCTCCCTGGTCTCCAAAATTCACCTGCATCGCTTCGATCCGGCAAATCGCGCCCAGGTCCCCCTGAAGCCATTCGCCAGGATGATCCGACACCGCGGACCACCAGGTGCGGATATCTTCGTCAAACGCGTTTGCGGCTGAATGGCCCTGGAGCGTGGATGAAGCCGTCGCCGGCCTGGCATAGGACAGGAGCATCCAACCCGGCGAATTGTTTTCACCGGGATTCTCCTGGATGCCCGGGGCGAACTGCGGGTAGTCGCCCAAGTACGTGTTGCAGACCAGTTGCCCATCCTTCTCAAACCGAATCGGAAAAATTCCAAGCCGCCGCTCGAACATGTGCCGCACTCCTATCGGCGTCGTCGAAATATGCCAATAACCTCCGCGGCCATCTTCGACGGTACTGCTGTGCCCGGCGCCGCCAATAAATCCCGTCGGCTTGTGCGAAAACGGACTGTAGGCCTGGTAAGCGAACGGCCCCATGGGATTCGTCGACGTATACACACCGTCCGCATAAATCTTGAATTGAGTTCCGGGAGCCGAGTATTGCAGATAGTAAACTCCTGCATGTTTCGTCATCCAGGCTCCCTCGGTCCACGGCGCCATTTGCGGGCCGCCCGCCGCGCGCGGCGTGCCGCGGTTCTCCTCGCCCGTCACCTCGAACCCGTGATGCGCATAATCCGTTGGAAAACATTCCTGCGGCCCGCGAATCGCCTTGAATTCCTGCCTGGGATCCAGCTCCGCAACCCGGATGCTGCCGTTGAAGCTGCACCCAAAATACATGTAAACCCGGCCGTCCTCATCCTGGAAAAGATCCGGATCCGGATAATCCGGGAGCGTCGCAACCCGGGTCCAGGCGCCCGTGATCGGGTCATCCGTGCTGAATAGCGCCTTGGTATTAAATGCCGTGTAATACAGCCGCCCATTGATGGCTTCAACCGCCGGCGCGTAATCTTCAATCGGCAATCCTGTCGGCTCAATCAATCTCCAATGGACCATGTCGGGCGAATGCCAGTACCCTCCCGACTTCGATGCAAACAGCCAGTATTCTCCCTTGAAATGCACAAGATTGGGATCGGCCGCCTCGCGCCGGCTCGGAGTGTCCAGGCAAAACCGGTAGTCCAAATCCAGCGGATTGCAGAACGTCGCAGGCCGCTTGGTTGACGCGGCATTGGAATGGGTTTGAGCAGTGACCGTCAGCGGCGCGCAGCATGCGCACAGCATCAATAGTTTTCCGAGCAGCAAAACGGCTTGTTTGGACATATATCCGGGTATTTTGACGCCGCTGTCACACCGGCGCCGGCACCGGATTCGAGGTTGGAGAACCAGGGCCGGTTTCACAAGTGGATTGTGAATCGCAACCCGTGCTGGCACCCTTCTTGGAGCAGTCGGGTGTGTCGCCTCGAAGATGGGCAAAAAGCAAAAACCCTCACCCCGACCCTCTCCCATCCGACGGGAGAGGGAAAAGCGCCCAACGCTTTGGATTGCATTGCGCCATGGTTTGCAACCAACGCGTCAATCGGTTCTCCCTCTCCCATCGGATGGGAGAGGGCCGGGGTGAGGGTTTGTTTGGGCTCGAAACACCTGCCCTGAATAAATCAGCATGAGAAATTCATCGGTCCGGCAATTTGAGATCATCGACAATTGGATGTTTTGCGACGGCGAAGCCGGCGTGCTGCAACCCGCTACAGTGCCCGGTTGCGTGCACACCGACCTGATGCGGCTGGGGCGCATCCCCGATCCGTTTTACGGCTCCAACGAAAAGGAACTGCAATGGATCGGTGAGAAAGAGTGGATCTACCAAACGACCTTCGATTTGCCCGCAGCTCTGCTGGCCCAGGAGCATGTCGAGCTGGTTTTTCGCGGGCTGGACACCTACGCGACGGTCACGCTCAACGGCTCGCCAATCCTGGCGGCCGACAATATGTTTCGCGAATACAGAATTTCCTGCAAATCGCTCCTGAGGGAAAAAAGCAATGTCCTGGTGATCCGGTTCGCCAGCGTCTTTGATGTCAATCTTCCCAAGTACGACACCGCCCCATACCGCCTCGAGGCCTTTCCCACGAACGACCAGGCCGACGAAAAAATCGCGATGTATTCCCGCAAGGCGCAGTTTCACTACGGATGGGATTGGGGTCCGCGGCTGATTACATGCGGCGTGTGGCGGCCTGTTGTGGTTGAAGCCTGGAGCGACGCCCGGCTTCGCAGCGTCTTTGTCCGGCAGGAAAACGTTTCTCCAACCGGCGCGGATATCCTCTCCAAAGTTGAGGTGCTCTCGGACAATGCCCAGGACGTCAGGTTGTCCGTTTTCATGGATTCAGTTTGCCTGGCCGCCGAGAATCACTCGCTTGCAAAGGGGCTGAACCGGATCACCATCAAAGGCCACCTGGCCGACCCGAAGCTGTGGTGGACAAATGGTTTGGGCGATCAACACTTGTATCAGTATCGAACCACGCTCGAGAGCTCCGGAAACCTGCTGGACGAATACACCGCTTCGATCGGCGTCCGCTCTCTCGATATCGTTCGCGTCAAAGACGCATCGGGGACCTCGCTCTACGTGCGCTTGAATGGAGTGCCCGTGTTCATGAAGGGCGCCAACTACATTCCCCAGGACAACTTTCAAAATCGCGTCACCCCCGATCGGTACGAGCACATCGTCGGCTCCGCCGCCAAAGCAAACATGAACATGCTGCGACTGTGGGGCGGGGGAATCTACGAGCAGGATGTGTTTTACGAAACGTGCGACCGGCACGGCATCCTCATCTGGCACGACTTCCAATTTGCCTGCGCCATGTACCCCGCGGATGACGCCTTCCTCGAAACAGTGCGCCAGGAAATCATCGACAACGTCACCCGTATCCGGAATCACGCATCGATCGCGCTTTATTGCGGGAACAATGAGAATGCGTACTGCTGGCACCAGGTCTGGAAACCAAAGTGTCCGCCGGACATCCAGCGGCTGCAGGAAGCCGACATGCGCAAGCTGTATTGCGGAACCATCCCAAAGGCCCTAAAGGAAGCCGACCCGACCCGCTATTATCACCTCTCCAGCCCCGATGCGGGGTTCGACGGAATCGGCTATGGCGATGGGGATATTCATTACTGGGGCGTGTGGCACGGGAAAGAACCGTTCGAGAATTATCTAAAGAATATCGCCCGTTTTGTGAGCGAGTACGGTTTTCAATCCTACCCGGAACTTTCCACTGTCAGGAAATTCGCCGCCCCGAACGACCGCTCTTTACACTCGGAAGTGATGCTGGCGCACCAGCGTTGCACTTCCGACGAGCGCAAGGACACCGAGTACGGCAACCGGCTGATTCAACAGAACATGGATGCCTGGTACAAGACTCCCAGGGATTTTGAATCCTACCTCTACGTCAGCCAGATCATGCAGGCGGACGGAGTCAGGGTCGGCATGGAGGCGCATCGACGGGCCATGCCGTTTTGCATGGGCTCGCTCTTCTGGCAAATTGATGACTGCTGGCCCGCCGCTTCATGGTCGAGCATCGATTATTTCGGCCGCTGGAAAGCGCTGCATTACGCCGCCCGCAGGAGCTTTGCAGCATGCATTGTTTCTCCAGTCTTGAAACCGAACGAGGTGGAATTTTGGATCGTATCGGACGCTTTGGCGCCGATTGCGGGGCGGCTCGATATAGCAGTGCTCGACTACAGTGGAAACGAGGTCAGCCGCAGGTCCAAAGAGTTGACCATCGCCCCAAACTCATCCCAACTGCGCCTCACAGTCAGCCGGCATGAGCTCTCGCAGAGGCGTGACGAGGCCGAACTGGTCCTGGTGTCGCGATTTAAAAATGGAGACGAAATTATCGCAGAGAACCTGAGCTGCTTTTGCCTGCCGAAAGAATTGAAACTCTCGCCTCCGGAAATTTCGTCACAAATCCGCAAGTCGAGCATCGGATACGTCATCGAGTTAACGTGCCGCTCCTTTGCAAAGAGCGTGATGCTGTCGTGTGTGGACGATCCCGGCTTTTTCACCGACAACTACTTCGACCTGTTGCCGAATGAAACCAGGACAATCGAGTACCAGACAAACCTGGACGAAAGCCGCATGCTGCAACAGCTCAAGGTCACCAGCCTTGTTGAGTCTTACACAGGATGAGAACTCTCTCTAACAGTGGCCGCGTCTCGTAAGAGCGCGGCTGTCTTCACCCGCTTTTTGACAGAAAGATTGGCTGCGCTCTGACGAGACGCAGCTACGAGGGGAATAGGGCCAATTTATGAAGGGGTGGGGACGGCCTCGTCCCCACTGAGGTTGTGGAAACCCAAGGGATCTCGGGGACGAGGCCGTCCCCGCCCCGGTGCGAGGAGAAGTCCTACGGTTCCTTTCAGTGACAATGCGCGGGTGCTCTTGTAACTTCCGGCATGCGTGCTAAACCCGTGTCCCTTCTCGTCACATGAAAGTGACGTTCCGCCTGCGCTTCAGGACCCGTTACGGACAGTCTCTGCTCCTGCGAGGCTCCCATCCCTTGCTGGGCGCTGGTTTTACGGATGGCGCCATTCCTCTGCGCTATGTCGACCTTGGCTCCTGGGAAGTCACGGTCTCGTTCGTGAAAACCGACATCCCCGCTGCGCCGGTTTTCTATGAGTACATCCTCCGCGATCCGGATGGATCGCTGACGCAGGATTGGGGCAGGGGAAGGGAACTTCGCTTCGAATCTCTCCCACGTTGCGACGACGTGCTGATCCTGGATACCTGGATATCTCCCGGCAGTATCGAGAACGCCTTTTACACCGAGCCGTTCCAGAAAGTGCTTCTGCACGAATATGGTAGGGCCGCGCTGCGCGCGGCCTTCCCTTTTCCGGAGTTCCAACCAGATCGAGGAATCCCCACCCGGACTCCGGGATCGCATCTGCATACTTTCAAAGTCCGTGCTCCCCTTCTCACGCGCAACCAGACGCTCTGCCTGCTGGGCGATGCGCCGATCCTGGGCAACTGGAACACCAGCAAGCCCACGCTCCTGAGCCGGACGACTGATGAACCCGCCCTGTTCGCCCAATTGGACCTATCTCAGCAGGCGTTCCCCATCGCTTACAAGTACGGCATTTACGATCTCGCCAAAAAGAGCTTTGTGCGGTACGAGGACGGTCCCAATCGGCTGCTGGACTTTTCCTCGAATGATCACGGGCAGCATACCATCGTCAATGATGGCTTCGCAGCGTTCCCATCCAACACTTGGAAAGGTGCAGGCGTGGCCATTCCCGTTTTCAGTTTGCGGACCGAGCGAAGCTTTGGCGTGGGAGAGTTTTTGGATTTAAAAACGCTGGCCGACTGGGGCAGCCAGGTGGGGCTGAAACTCATCCAGCTCCTTCCCGTCAACGATACCACCGCCACTCACACGTGGAGGGATTCGTATCCGTATTCGGCGATTTCCGCGTTTGCCTTACACCCCATTTACCTGAACCTGGAGCGGCTTGCGGACGGTCCGTTCAAGACTTTGTTGGAGAAATTGGAGCCCGAGAGACAGCGGCTGAACGCGCTGGAGGATTTGGATTACGAAACCGTTCTCAAACTCAAACTTCAATTCCTGCGACAGTGTTATCCGTCCCAAAGAGAACAGACGCTTGCCAGCGAGTCGTTCCGGGATTTCTTTGCGCGCAATCGTCACTGGCTGGCGCCCTATGCCGCGTTCTGTTATTTGCGCGACAAACACGGCACGGCGGATTTCAGCCGGTGGCCCGACCACAGGCATTGCACGCCGCAAACAATCCGGGAACTGACCCGTGAAGATGCCGGCCATTATCCCGAAATCGCGTTTCATTACTTCGTCCAGTTCCATCTTCATTTGCAGCTCAAGGAGGCAAGTGCGTACGCGCACAGCAAAGGCCTGATCATGAAGGGCGACATCCCGATCGGGGTGTATCGCAACGGCGTCGATGACTGGCAGAACCCGGACCTGTACAAAATGGATCTGCAGGCGGGAGCGCCTCCCGACCCATTCGCGGACAAGGGACAAAACTGGAGCTTTCCAACGTACAATTGGAAGCGAATGAAAGAGGACGGCTATGCCTGGTGGAAACAAAGGTTCGAGCAAATGAGCGGCTATTTCGACGCCTTTCGCATCGATCATATCCTGGGCTTCTTTCGAATCTGGAGCATTCCCTGCCATGCCGTGGAAGGAATCCTGGGCTATTTCGACCCCGCGATCCCGGTGGACGCCAAGGAATTCAAGACCCGCGGAATCTGGTTTGACCGGGAACGCTACACGCGGCCATACATCACCGATGAAGTGCTCAGTGACCTTTTTCTGAATGATTACGGCGCGGTAAGGAGCGGGTTTTTACAGCCCGGCCCATCCGGGACTTATTCGCTGAAGCCGGAATTTGCGACGCAGCGCCAGGTGGAGGACCATTTCGCCCAGCTCGAACCGAACCCGCGCAACAAGAATTTGCAACAAGGCCTGTACGACCTCATCAGCAATGTCATTCTGCTGGAGGTGGAGGGGTCGCATTGCCAGCAGTTCCATTTCCGATTCGGCATCGAGCACTCAAGCTCGTTTGAAAACCTGCCCGCGCACACGCGGGAACAGTTGAAGGTTCTGTACACGGACTATTTCTATCGTCGCCAGGATGATTTCTGGAGGCGGCAGGGGATGGAGAAGCTTCCGGCATTGAAGCGTGTGACGAACATGCTGATCTGCGGCGAGGACCTGGGGATGGTGCCGGACTGCGTGCCGGGGGTCATGAAAGAGCTGGGTCTGCTGAGCCTTGAAGTCCAGCGGATGCCAAAAATAGCCAATCGGTCCTTCGTGCGGCTTTCAGAGGTGCCCTACTTGTGCGTCGTGACTCCTTCGACGCACGACATGAGCACCATTCGCGGCTGGTGGGAAGAGGACAGGAAAATCACGCTGAAATTTTATAATGAGGAATTGGGTCAGTCCGGTGAACCTCCGAAAGAATGCGAGCCCTGGATCAACAAGGCCATTGTCCGCCAGCACCTCTCGTCGACAGCCATGTGGAGCATCTTTCAGTTGCAGGATCTCCTGGGCATGGATGGTCAATTGCGGCGAGCGGACCCTTCGGCTGAGCGAATCAATGTCCCCGCCAATCCAAAGTTTTTCTGGCATTACCGAATGCATCTGTCGATCGAATCTCTCCAACGCGCCGAGAGCTTCAACATGGAACTCAAAAATCTCATCCAGCAGTCTGGCCGGTGATTCGGCTGCGCGGTTGCCAGCAATCCATGATCCGCTACAATCCCACCGCGTTGAATCGCGCGGGACTTTTGTTCTGGCAACATTCCAATCATGAAAAATCGAAAACCGCTGGCCGTTGTCATCGCCGCTTTCCTGTGCCTCGAATCGATTGCCGCGCCTGCAGCCGAACGGCCGCGGCCGAAATTGCAGGAGGTCCCGTTCACACAGGTCAGGATCACCGATGATTTCTGGCTGCCCCGCCAGGAAACCAACCGGATCGCGTCGATCCCCGTGAACCTCGACAACCTGGAGAAGGCCGGCAACCTCGAAGACTTTCGATTGGCGGCGCACCATGCCACTAACGGGTTCAGAGGTCCTGTTTTCATGGATTCCGACGTTTACAAAGCGATTGAAGCCGCCAGTTACAGCCTCGCCAATTATCCCGACCCCGATTTGGAACGGCATCTTGATTCCATCATTTCCACGGTGGCGGCGGCCCAGCAGCCGGACGGTTACCTCGACACCTGGTTCATCGTCAAGCAACCCGGACAGCGTTGGACCAACCTGCGTGATTGTCACGAACTCTACTGCGCCGGCCATATGATCGAAGCCGCTGTCGCCCACTTTCAGGCGACGGGCAAACGGACTTTCCTGGAAGTCGCGATCCGGGTCGCGGATCACGTGAATTCCATTTTCGGTCCTGAGCCCAAGCGCCTCGGTTATCCCGGTCATCCGGAAATTGAACTGGCCTTGATCAAACTCTGGCGTTGCACGGGGGAACAGCGGTATTTCGATCTCGCCCGATTTTTTATTGAAAATCGAGGCAAGCATTTTTTCGCGTTGGAGCACAACACGCCGGAGGCGAAATACGACGGCACCTATTGGCAGGATGATGTTCCCATTTTCGACCATAAATCGATCAAGGGCCACGCGGTGCGCGCGGCCTACCTGATGTCCGGCGCGACTGACGTGGCCGCGGAAACGGGAAGCAAGCCCCTGTTGGCCATGCTCGACCGGGTCTGGAGCAACACGATCGAAAAGAATACGTTCATCACCGGGGGAATTGGCCCAAGCGCCCATAATGAAGGGTTCACCCGCGATTACGATTTGCCCAACCTGACCGCGTATCAGGAAACGTGCGCGACCGTGGCTCTCGCCCAGTGGAACCACCGGATGGCTTTGCTGTACGGAGATTCCAAGTACGCCGACGTTGTCGAGCGTGCGCTTTATAATGGCGTCCTGGCAGGAGTCTCTCATGACGGCACAAAGTTTTTTTACGTCAACCCCCTTGAAAGCGCCGGCACGCACCATCGGCAGGCGTGGTTTGGCTGCGCTTGCTGTCCGCCGAACGCCGCGCGCACCCTGGCTTCACTCGGCGGCTATGCCTATGCCGCCGGCAAGGATTCGCTCTGGGTCAATTTGTTCATCCAGGGAGAAGTCACCACCGAGATCGGACGCCGCAAGGTGGGCCTTCGCGTCAAAACCGACTACCCGTGGGATGGGAAAGTCGTTCTCGAAATGATGCTCGATTCTCCCACTCGCTTCGAACTTCGCTTGCGATACCCGGGCTGGTGCCGGGATGCAACCGTCAAAATCAAACGGAAGCAAATTACAGATTTGCACATGGACCACGGGTATATCGTTCTGGCGCGCGAATGGAAGCGGGGCGATCGTGTGACGCTGACGCTGCCGATGCCGGTCCAGAATGTCGCGGCAAACCCGGGCGTGGAAGCCGACCGCGGCATGCTCGCGCTTCAACGCGGGCCTTTGGTTTACTGCCTGGAGCAATGCGACCAAACCGGGCCGGTCACGTCGATTGTCTTGCCGCCACAGGCGGAGCTTCGTGCCGAGCGGGATGAGACGCTTCTGGGTGGAATGATGATCCTGAAAGGCGATGCCGAAATCGTCGCGGAGCAGGACTGGAACCGCAGATTGTACCAGCCGCCGGCACGGCCTCGGCCGGTCGCAATTACCGCGATCCCGTACTATGCCTGGGACAACCGGGCGGCCGGGCCGATGCGGGTCTGGTTGCCCGCAGTCCCGGGACTGGTCAACGCGCCTGTCACCAACGCGGCTGCCATCGCTCACTGAAATTCTTTCCGAACAAGCCCATGAAAAACCGCTACAGTATTGGCCTGGATTACGGCACGAACTCCGTCCGCGCGCTGGTTGTCGACGTGGCCGACGGCCGAGAAGTCGCCTCGGCAATTTGGCAATACGAACACGGCGATCAGGGCGTGATTCTGAGCCGGGACCCGAATCTTGCGCGTCAACATCCGTCCGACTATTTGAAAGGCGCGGAAACCGCAATTCGGAAGGCCCTCGCGGCAGCCAGGAAGGCTGTTCGAGGATTTTCTGCGGACCAGGTCATTGGCATCGGAGTGGATACCACGGGAAGCACGCCCTTGCCTGTGGATGCCGCGGGCCAGCCGCTGGCGTTTGACCGGCGTTTTGCAAACAATCCGGCCGCAATGGCATGGTTGTGGAAGGATCACACCGGAGTGGCGGAGGCGTCGGAGATTACCGCCCTTGCCGCCAGGATGCGTCCTCAGTATCTGGCGAAATGCGGCGGTGTGTATTCCAGCGAATGGTTCTTCAGCAAAATTCTCCGCTGCCTGCGCACCAGCCCCGGCGTCTTCAACGCGGCGCATTCCTGGGTGGAATTGGCGGATTATGTTCCGGCGGCCCTTACCGGCACTGAGTCCCCTGAAAAATTGACCGTGGGCATTTGCGCGTCCGGCCACAAAGCGATGTATCACCCCTCCTGGGGCGGCTACCCGGATAAAAAATTCCTTTCGACGCTCGATCCGAAGCTGGGCCGGCTTCGCGACCGGCTTCCCACACGAGTCTCGACGGTGGCGGAGGCTGTCGGCGGATTGTCGCCGGCATGGTCTGCGCGCACCGGGCTGCCCGCTGGCATTCCTGTCGCGGCGGGAGCTTTTGACGCGCACCTCGGCGCCATCGGGGCGGGCGTTTCGTCGGGTACTCTCGTGAAAATCATTGGAACCAGCACATGCGACATCGCCGTCTGGCCCGACAGCAAACCGCTCAAGGATATTCCAGGATTGTGCGGCATCGTCGATGGCAGCGTGCTGCCCGGCTATTATGGATTGGAAGCGGGCCAATCCGCGGTTGGAGATATCTTCAATTGGTTCGTGAATTACATTCAGCCGGGCGGGAAAAAGTCCGGATCGCATGAGTCCCTGACACAGGCTGCGGCCAGGCTGTTGCCCGGAGAATCCGGCCTGCTCGCCTTGGACTGGAACAACGGGAATCGCACGGTCCTGGTGGACCAGCGGCTGACGGGCTTGATGATCGGCCAGACGCTTTACACAACTCCCGCTGAAATCTACCGCGTTTTGATCGAAGCGACGGCTTACGGGGCGCTCACGATTATTAATCGGTTCGAGGAATATGGGGTCAAAATCCGCCAGGTGGTGAATTGCGGCGGCATTGCGGAGAAAAATCCGCTCGTCATGCAGATTTACGCCGATGTGACCGGGCGGCCGATGAAGCTATCGCGCTCGGCCCAGACTTGCGCGCTCGGTTCGGCCATTGCGGGTGCTGTCGTCGCCGGCGCCCACCGCGATTTTTCCGCGGCACAGCGGGCGATGACGGGCCTGAAGTCGCGCGTGTTCAAGCCAAATCCCGCCGCTCATGCCGTTTACCGCGAACTCTACCCGCTCTACAAAAAGTTGCATGACGCTTTTGGAACCACGAAATGGAACGGAAACCTTTCCGATGTCATGAAACTGCTCCTCTCCATCCGCAACCGTGTGAGAACATAACACCACCAAGGCCGGCCCGGATGGGGAACCACGAAACACACGAAGCACACGAAAGGGGGGCGGAGAACATGGTGAAGTCGCCGGACAAGGGGTGCGAAACCGGAATGCTCGGATGAACAACCTGCATGTTTTTGATTTAAGAACCAGGAACACCGGGTTTCATTTCGTGTGGTTGGTGTGTTTTGTGGTTTCCAGACTCCAATCTGAGCCGTGCAATTCTTTTCAATTCTGTTTATTTAGTGGTTCGTCTTGGAAGGATTCGTAGTTGTCTAAAATCGAAAGGGAATAAGGGTATGGACATCATATACAAGGAAGAAAGTTACCAAATCATGGGCGTCTGTTTCGAAGATTGTTCTTTAGCTTCCATTTTTTTCCAATTCATGTATTTCGTGTGCCGGCGTTATGCTTGAAAAGCTGAAGAAAGCGGTCTGCAAAGCGAATCTGGACCTCGTCCAGTCCGGCCTCGTGATCCAAACCTGGGGCAATGTCAGCGGCATCGACCGCTCGCGTGGACTGGTCGTTATCAAACCATCGGGCGTCCCCTACGCCGGCATGAAGCCCTCGGATATGGTGGTTGTCGCGCTCGAGAACGGACGGGTGGTGGAAGGCAGGTTCAAACCCAGCTCCGATACCGCCACGCACCTGGTTCTGTATCGTGCATTCCGGAACATCGGCGCGATCGTTCATACTCACAGCCTATACGCCACCGCCTGGGCCCAGGCCCGAAAAGAAATTCCTGCGTTCGGCACAACCCAGGCCGATTACTGGCACGGACAGGTCCCTTGCACGCGGGCGATGCGCGCCGCCGAAATCAAAAATAACTACGAAGAGAATACCGGCCGGGTAATTGTCGAGCGTTTCAAAAGCCTGGATCCGCTTCGGCATCCTGCCGTCCTCGTGGCAAGCCATGGACCCTTCACATGGGGCAGGGATGTCATGGAAGCCGTGCACAACGCGGAGGTCCTCGAGTTTGTCGCCCGACTGGCGAGCGAAACGCTGCGGATCAATACGAAAATCCCCGCCGCGCCATCGGTTCTGGTCGACAAGCATTTCCTCCGCAAACATGGAGTCGATGCTTATTACGGGCAGAACCGGTTCGATTAACTGTGTGTTGTCCCGCCTCAATGATCATGAACAAAAAAGTTTTACTCCTGCTGTTGCCATTTTTCTGGACGATTACCGGCTTGTCTCAAGTCCAGCACATTAGTGTCAAAGGCAAGGATTTCGTCCTGCCCGACGGCACACCGATTGTTTTTCACGGGATTGACACGAGCGAACCGGACAAGGTCGTGCGCGACGGACATTGGAACGAGGAATATTTCAAGACCATCAAGGACTGGGGCGCCAATGCCGTGCGATTCGCCGTGCACCCGGTGGGCTGGCACATGCATGGCAAGACCAATTACCTGAAGTTGCTCGACTCTGGCGTGGCCATGGCTCAAAAGCAGGGACTGTACGTCATCATTGATTGGCACTGTATTGGGAACCTGTACGCGGAGAAATTCTTTTTGACCGGCGGCGGGTTATATCCAACCAACCTGTATGACACGACCAAAGTCGAGACGCTGGATTTCTGGCGGACCATGGCGACGCATTATCGGGGGAACAATACGGTCGCCTTTTTCGAGTTGTTCAATGAACCGGCCCTGGGCGGCAATCTCGGACAAGCCACCTGGACGCAATGGAAACAACTCATGGAACAACTGATCGCAGGCATCAGAAATGCCGGCGGCACTGCCATCCCCCTGGTTGCCGGGTTTAATTACGCTTACGACCTGAAACCTGTGGCGCTCGAACCCATCAATGCCGAGGGAATCGGGTATGTTTCGCATCCTTACCCGATGAAGGCCAGGCAGCCGTGGATCAACAATTGGACCCGCGACTGGGGTTTTGTCGCCGAAAAATATCCTGTCATGCTGACAGAAATTGCGTTTCAGGGACCCGAGGAGCCGGGCGGCTACAATCCGATCATCGGAGATGAAACCTATGGTGACGCGATCACGACGTACTGCGCCAGGCGCGGGATATCGTACATGGTTTGGTGCTTTGATCCGGACTGGCCGCCGTCCCTGATCAAGGATTGGAAATTCACTCCGAGCCGCCAGGGCGCCTATTTCAAGAAAGCGATGCTGCAGAAGTGAGGGTAGGGCCGCGCTGAGCGCGGCCTCGGACGCACATGTTGTGCGCTCCTGCCGAGACAAGGGTGGGGGGAAGGTAGGGCTGCGCTGCGCGCAGCCGGACGCACACAGTGCGCCCCTACCAGGACAATCGTCTTACGCGGGTGCGGCCGTTTTGGATTTCTTTTTGGTCTTGGCGGCCACTTTCCTGCGCTTCAGATAACTCTCACGTCGTTGTCGCTTCTCGGCTTTGTTGTACTGTTTGCTCATATGTCTTTACTTTTCCGCTGCACGTTTCAATTGTGTAGGGGTCACTATGAGTATTGGCCGAAACCGATTCAACCTCTATTTGGTGTGCCTCCTGGCGCTGGCGGTGGGCGCAGGCTGCCGCACACAAGCCGGCAAAGAGAAAAAACAGGTCGCTACCCTGCGCGTCCATGTGGAAGTCATTCCTGAGCCGATGGATTTCAGCAGCAGCGTGAAAATATTTCGGGAAAAACCCATCCTGTTGACGGTGGACAAGGGGCCGTTCCTGACCGAGGCGAACGTATCGGAGGCCAAAGTTGTGGATGTGCCCGGCGGGTTTGACCTGCAGATTAAATTCGACCGGCAGGGGACCTGGCTTTTTGAAGAGTACACGACCACGCATCCGGGAAAACATCTTGCCATCTTCAGCGCATTCGTTGACAAAAAAAAGAAGCAAGCGCGCTGGCTTGCCGCGCCGCTTATCCAGGGACGCAATTCGAAGGGGGTCTTGACGTTTACGCCGGACGCAAACCGCGAGGAATGCGAGGCAATCGTCAGGGGGTTGAACAACGTGGCGGAAAAGAACCGCAAAGACTCCCAATGGTAG